>JAGADP010000336.1 GCA_017828885.1 Oscillospiraceae bacterium
CATGGTGGGTACACCTCCTTAGTGGAATGTTTGTCGGCTGTCGCCGACTTAGGGAGGGCTACTCGCCCTCCCTAAACCCTCCTCGGCAGGGCGGTGACCGCCCTGCACCCGCATCATTTGGTTTATGATTCCTGCATTAAATTAAGTATCTCCGAAGGGGTAAAGGTATATTTCTTATCGCAGAAATGGCAGCAGACCTCGATGTCCTCGCCCCCGTCCGCTAACTTTTGCAGCTCGTCCTTACCGATGCTCACGAGGATGCGGGAGGTGCGCTCCCGGCTGCAATCGCAGTGGTAAACTGCCTCAGCCTCGTCAAGGAGATTCGGCTCGAGCCCGTCCAGTGCCTGCATCACGATCTCCTCCGCCGTTTTCCCGGCTCTGAGCATCTCGGTGATGGGCGGCATGGCGGCGATGTTCTTTTCGATGGTCGGGATGCATTCCTCATCCGCAAACGGCAGGAGCTGCAGCAGCAGTCCGCCCGCATGGAGCACCGTCAGATCCGGCGCCACGAGCACGCCAAGGCTCAGCACCGTCGGGATCTGCTCGCTCGATGCGTAATAGGTCGCAATATCCTCCGCGATCTCGCCGGTCACGAGCGGTATGGTGCCGACATACGGCTCCTTCAGCCCGAGATCCTTGATGACCGAGAGTGTGCCGTTGCCGATGGCACCGCCCACATCGAGCTTGCCCTTGTCATTCAGCGGCAGCTCGGCGATGTAGTTATCGGCGCAGCACTTGACATTGCCCCAGCTATCGGCCACGGCGTACATGCTGCCGATGAGCCCGTCGCCGTCAATGCGCAGCGTGAGCTGGTCGCCCTCGTTCTTCTGTCCGTAGCCCATGAGGGACGCGGCCGTTGCCAGACGTCCGAGCGCCGCGGTCACCACGGCGGAGGGCTTGTGGTACTGTTCGATCATTGCCACCATGTCGGTGGAGTCGATCGCAGAGGCAACGACGCTGCCGTCTGCGGAAATGGCTCGTTTGATGATGCTCATGATGAAGTCTCCTTATCAGAATTGGTTTCATGTAGATTCAGGTTTCGCCAAGTATGACGGCATATACCAGATTCCCGGCGGCAGCATAAAACAACAAAGATGAATAATACTTGGTCTCTTTCCGGGTTTTTCCAAAGGTCAGCAATACCCCAACCAGAGTCAGGATGATGGCGAACATTGCACCTGAAAACTTATAATAGGTAGCCAGATCCATCGGGCAGCCAAATGCCATAGCGATAGGATAGATCGCGATAGTACAAAGATGTCCGAGCCAATTGCTGAAGAATGTATAGGCATAGCCCTTCAGTGTGAAGCTTGTTCTCTGGTGGATCGCTGCAAACAGCAGCGCACAGAGCAGAAAGATCGGGACGCCCTGGATACTCTCCAGACGCGGGAAATTGATGAAGGAGGTTTCGCCTTCATCGGTGTATACCACAGCACCGAAATGCCAGAGACATTCGCCGATGGAAGCCCATAAGAGCGTTCCGCCTAAGGAACAGATCACCCAGGGAAGCGTAAGCTTTTCCGGCTCCTTTTTCTGTAGCATACCCGCTGCGGAGACACAGAGCAATGAGAGGGCAAAAAACAGCAGCATACAGGTCAGACGTCCCACACTCGGTTCTGATTCTTCTCCTCCCACATTCATGACAGGCTGGAGCAATGTCAGATCGCTTTTTTTGATCAGTTGGCCAATAAAGATGATGACCCCTGTGGTAAGAATCATGGGCACGAATGATAGCCCCAAATCTTTGAAATTACTCTTGTTGAAATACTCTTTTAGTTGCATTTTAATGCTCATATACTTAACACTCCTTTGGTTCGCGGAACTTCTCTAACGGATAGTACCTGTCCTCATCCGGCTCTGCTTTGCCGTTTTTATAGTCATAGCCCATCTTCTGGTAGAATGCCACGGCGGTGATAGACGAGGGGATCTCGATGCGCTTTGCCCGCAGGAAGAACTCGTCCTGTTCGAGCGTTCCGATGATCATGCGCCCGATGCCCTTGCCCTGATAGTCCGGGTGGACGAAGATGGTGAACAGGCTGCTCTCGTCTTCCTTGCCCCAGTACGGCCCGATGCCGCCGCAGCCGATGATCTCCTCCGCATCGCATACCACATAGAAATGCATCCAGCCGGCACGTTCGATCAGCTTGTCGGGGCTGAGGCTCCGGACAGCGGCTTCGATCTCGTCCGGGGAATAGTCCTTGCTGTTGGTCGTGCGCAGGGTCTTTGCGATAACAGCCGCCGCCGCAGGGGCATCCTCATTCGTGAAACGTCTGATGGTCATGCGTTACCTCCTATAAAGGCTTGCGGGTCACATACAGGATCCGCTCGGTCGTGTCGGTGACAGGGGAGAGGTCCTCCGGCGCGTCAAGATCCTTGTCGGCATCGAATTTTGCCACGAATTCCAGCCCGGCCGCCCGGATGAGATCCTCGACTGTCTCCTCCGGGAAGGCGATCTCGCGGATGAATTCCTCGGAGCGGTACCAGCTCTCACCGTCCTTCTCGAAGAAGGTGAGCTGCTCTTCCACGGTGGCATTGTCATCGAGCAGGCGATTCTCCCACGCGCAGAACACATCGTCGAGGTCGTAGAGGAAAACCTTATCTGCGAGGACTTCGCGGTGCTTGTAGAGCGTATTCATGTCAAAGAGGAAGAGCCCGCCCGGCTGTGCGAACAGCGACACCTTTCCGAAGACCTGACGCCAGTCCTCGAGCGTTTCGAGGTGGTTCAGGCTGTCGAGCGTGCAGACAGTCACGTCGATCGTGCCGAACATGTCGAGCTCCCGCATGTCCTGACAGAGATACTGGATGGGCAGCCCGCTGACGAGCTTCTTTTCCATCGCCTGTCCGAGCATGGCAGGGGAGTTGTCCACGCCGATGACGTCGTACCCCAGCCGCGCCAGCGCCTCGCTGAGGGAGCCGCTCCCGCAGGCCAGATCCGTCAGGAGCGTGCCGTCCGTCTCCGTCTGGATGTACTGCCGGATGAGGTAGTGCAGCCGTGCCGCGCGCTTGTCATACTCCACATTCTGGGTCAGCGCATCGTAGTAGGCGGCAAAATTCATGTAATCCATCGTTTCCTCCGGTTTCAAAAGCAGCCCCCTCCTACCGGAGAGGGCTGATGCTTTTAGTTCTTGTTGTTCAGGCCGCAGCAGAGCTTGTACTTCTTGCCGCTGCCGCACGGACAGGGATCGTTCGGGCCGACCTTCTTGGCTGCTGCCTTCGCCTCGGGGCTGCCGGCATTGGGAGCGATCGGCTTAGCCACCTGCTCACGCTGCGGCGGCTGTGCGCCCTGGATCTGGATGGTGAGCAGCGTGCGGACAGTATCCTCACGGATGCTCTCGATCATGGCGTCGAACATGTCGAAGCCCTCATAACGATACTCAACTACGGGGTTCTTCTGACCGTAGCTTCTCAGGGAGATACCGCGCTTGAGCTCCTGCATGTCGTCGATGTGAGCCATCCACTTGGTATCCACGACCTTGAGCATGACAACGCGCTCGAGCTCGCGGATGATCTGCTCGCCGTACTGCTCTTC
>JAGADP010000337.1 GCA_017828885.1 Oscillospiraceae bacterium
ATCACTCGAAAAGCACAAGGAATGGGCGGGTAAGATCGAGGTCGTATCCCGCACGCCCATCCAGGACAGACAGGCGCTCTCGCTTGCCTATACACCCGGCGTGGCACAGCCCTGCCTCGAGATCCAGAAGGATCCGGAGCTGTCCTATACGCTGACACGCCGCCACAATCTCGTAGCAGTCATCACGGACGGCACCGCTGTGCTCGGCCTTGGTGACATCGGCCCGCTGGCCGGTATGCCGGTCATGGAGGGCAAGTGCGCCCTGTTCAAGGAATTCGCCGATGTGGATGCCTTCCCGCTGTGCGTCAATTCCAAGGACACGGACGAGATCGTCAACACCATCGCCAACATCGCACTGAGCTTCGGCGGCATCAACCTCGAGGACATCGCGGCACCGCGCTGCTTTGAGATCGAGGCACGTCTCAAGGAAAAGCTCGACATCCCGGTATTCCACGACGACCAGCACGGCACTGCCATCGTTGTCGGTGCAGCGCTGCTCAATGCCTGCCGTGCGGCAGGGAAGAAGCCGGAGGAGCTGGAGATCGTCATCAACGGCGCAGGCTCCGCAGGTATCGCCATTGCCAAGCATCTGCTGAATCTCGGTGTGGGCAACATCGTGATGGTGGATCTCTGCGGTATCCTGGCAAAGGATGAGCACTACGAGAATCCTGCACACAACGAGATCGCATCCATGACCAACAAGCATCTCCTGCACGGCAAGCTTGCCGAGGCAGTCAAGGGCGCGGATGTGTTCATCGGCGTGTCCAAGCCGGGACTCCTGTCGCAGGAGATGATCCGGACCATGAACGACAAGCCGTTTGTCTTTGCGATGGCAAATCCCACCCCGGAGATCATGCCTGACCTCGCAAAGGAAGCAGGCGCCTACATCGTCGGCACCGGCAGAAGCGACTTCCCGAACCAGATCAACAACGTTGTCGCGTTCCCGGGCGTGTTCAAGGGTGCACTCGCTGTGCGGGCACGGGACATCAACGAGGCCATGAAGGTCGCAGCGACCAAGGCAATCGCCAATTATGTGACCGATGCACAGCTCACGACAGAGTTCATCCTCCCGGATGCCTTTGACCGGGGCGTATCGCTTGCCGTGGCGAAGGCTGTGGCACAGGCTGCCATTGACAGCGGCGTGGCAAGACTTGCGGTGAATCCGCTGTAAACAGGAGGGATTGCCTATGTTTGCACTTCCTGTGTGGGCAAGGGTGATCGGCTGCGTGGTATTCGGTGTTCTGCTCCTGTTTTTCGTCAATCCGATCTTGCTCGGGATCCGGAATGCGGGGGTATTCACGGGCATTGTCATTTGCCTGCTCGGGCTGTTCTACTTCGGGGCCAATCCGATCGCGGCTGCTGCGATGGAGAAGCTCTGGACGAACAGCAACTTCGGACGGTTCATGCTGTGCCTGCTCTTCGGCGTTCTCGGACTGGGGGTGCTGCTTGCGATCGTGTTCAGCATCTGCATGGGTGTGGCGATGGCAGACAAGCCAAAGGAGGAGCAGCCTGTGGTGATCCTCGGGTGCAAGGTGCGCGGTGAACAGCCGAGCCTGATGCTGAAAAAGCGCCTGGATGCGGCGATCCCGTATCTGAAGGAGCACCCGGATGTGCCGGTGATCGTCTGCGGCGGACAGGGCGCGGACGAAGCCATCTCGGAGGCTGCCTGTATGACGGCTTACCTGGCGAAGAACGGCATTGATGCCGACCGCATCAGCGAGGACAACACCTCCACGAGCACCTACGAGAACCTTGCCAATGCACGGCATATCCTCGAAACGAACGAGTGGGGCTATGACATCATCCTCGTCACGGACGGGTTCCACCAGTTCCGCGCAGGGTCGATCGCCAAGGGTCTGCGGCTTGAAACGGACAAGATCTCCGCACCGACGCCCTGGTATCTCGTGCCGGCATACTGGGTACGGGAATGGCTGGGTATCTGCCACATGTATATTTTTGGCTGACGGATAGCCACCTATGCTTGCTCCTTTTGCTTTGCAAAGGGAGCAAAGCTATCTCACATTAAGGATCAGACGCCTTTGGATAGCTTTTTAAACTATTGCTTTTCAGCTTTTCCTTTAGTTCGATACTTTATATTCACTGATTTGCAATCCTTATGTTTGGAGGCTTTTTATGAGAAAAGAATTGATTGTATTATCTGCATCTATTATTGTCTGTATTCCATTAGTAGGGTGTTCATCATCGCACTCTGCTCCGTCACAAAATGAATCGTCGGTGTTGTCAGACAGTGCTGTCGACTATGAAAACTCAGTATCCGCTGTTCCAGATGAAACAAACAATAATACCGATCCTGAGAGTGGCTTTAACGAATTCTTGTTAAGGATTAATCCAGATATTGAAAAGAATGATATTTCCAAATTAGCTGATAGTTACGGTTTGTATTCTGATGGTAAAAATAACGGTACTGGCCATTATACATATCGCTTTTCGGAAGATAAAGAAGTAGCTAACGTGAATAAAACAGCTAAAGGAAGTGTGATTACAGTTACATATAATCTTTTAAGCAATGATGAAATGGAAGAAATTTCTTACTTCGATGACTCAAGAATGGTGGCGGGTTTCTGGAATCCAGATTCCGGTTATACCATGATTGATTATAATAATCCTCAACTTGTTTCTGATTCTCATTCATCCAAGTTATTAATAGCTTCATTTTCTGAATTGGTTGATTATGTACCTGAAATCTCTTCAACGGATAATTTATTAGAAGAACTATTTGTTTCTGTTTCTGATTCAACAACTAAAAATGATGTTTTAGATTATGTCAATTCAAATAATCTGGCTTATGATCCAAGAGGAAAAGGCAATGAACAACTGATAGCATATTCAGCAGATGTGATCAAAAAGTTTGGAGAAAATGGTTCTTATATTACATTCGATTGTGATAGCAATGATTTAATTACAAGTATGTCATATTATGAGTATCCTTATAATTATAGGACAGGAAATCTTGCTGTATATTATTCGAGTAATTACCCTTATTCAGATTTAGAAGGGTATTATCTGATTCAAAATAAAGAAGAACCAATCAAATTTGACTCCGCAAGAAGTCTTATTGATGAAGTGAATTCTAACAGACAATAATTCAATAGAATGAATTTATGAGTTGCATTATATTTGTTTTCGGCTGAATGACTATTAAAATATTAAGCCCCGGAATCGCTCCGGGGCTTTATTATGCTTATTAGTTATGCTGCTCCAGGAGCTGCTCAATTCTCTCGTGCGGGTCGATCACGGTGCTGATGGAGACATCGTGGTTGATGGAAGCGATGAAGTATGCCACATACTTGGACACATCCACCTGGTGGAACCACTTGCGCTCGAGCAGAGCAGGGCTGCAATAGGTAAGATTCGTGCCGAATACACCGCTGATGAAGCCATCTGCATAAGCCTTGTCGAACTTCTCCAGACCGTTGGTGAAGATGGAGTAGGTCGCATAAGCGAAGATGCGCTTTGCACCGCGCTTTTTCAGCTCGTAGGCAATGTCGAGCACGGACTCGCCGGAGGAGATGATGTCGTCTGCAATGAAGACATCCTTGCCCTCAACGGAATTACCGAGGTACTCGTGTGCCACGATCGGGTTGCGGCCGTCTACGATCTTGGAGTAGTCACGGCGCTTGTAGAACATACCCATATCCACGCCCAGCTCGGAAGCATAGAGCATGTTGCGGTTCAGGGCGCCCTCGTCGGGAGATACGACCATGAAGGTATCCTTGGTCGCATGGAAGTCCTCGATGCTCTCGAACATCGCCTTGAGCACCTGATAGGACGGGATCACGTTATCAAAGCCCATCAGCGGGATAGCATTGCTGACTCTCGGGTCATGTGCATCGAAGGTCACGATGTTGGCAACGCCCATAGCCTGGAGCTCCTGGAGTGCCACAGCGCAGTCGAGGGACTCGCGGTAGCTTCTTCTGTGCTGGCGGCCGCCGTACAGGATCGGCATAATGACGTTGATACGGTGTGCCTTACCGCCGGCTGCCTGGATGATGCGCTTGAGATCCTGGAAATGATCGTCCGGGCTCATGGCATTCTTGAAGCCGAAGTAATCGTAGGTCACGCTGTAATTGCCCATGTCTGTGATGATGAACAGATCCTTGCCGCGGACGGTGGACTTGATCAGACCCTTGCCGTCACCGGATGCAAAACGGGGGCACTCTGCCACGATCTGGAAGGAATCGGTCTCGTAGCCGCCCTTCTTGGCCCATTTTACAAGATAGCTGTCAATCAGGTTGCCGAGCTCTGTTGCACCGGCCATGGTGATCAGGCCGAGCGGTGCGACATTTGTCTGGTGGTCGAACAGGACTTCATTGTTGATACTCATGATCTCTCTTGCCTCCGGAGAACGTCCGGAAGCCCCTCCCTTGCTTTATTTTTGGCAGACAGTGTCCGCTTACTTGCAGAATTTCTCGATATAGCGCTCAATATCGGATCTGATGATGTTCTTGGCCGTATCCAGCCCCTCTACCTCGTCAACGGCGGTCGTCTTGTTCTCAAGCTCTTTATACACGCGGAAGAAGTGCGTCATTTCGTCGAAAACATGCTTCGGCAGCTCGTCGATGGATTTGTAGTTGTTGTAGTTCGGGTCATCGAACGGGATGGCAATGATCTTGTCATCGTGCCGGCCGGAGTCGATCATGCGGATCACGCCGATCGGATAGCAGCGGACGAGCGTCATCGGCAGCAGCTCCTCGGAGCAGAGCACGAGCACGTCGAGCGGGTCATTGTCATCCGCATAGGTGCGCGGGATC
>JAGADP010000338.1 GCA_017828885.1 Oscillospiraceae bacterium
GGTGGGAAGAAATAGCGGTGTAGCCAGCCTTGTGAGCCATCTTGATAGCCTCGAGGGTCTCGGAAACGGAACCGATCTGGTTCAGCTTGATCAGGATGGAGTTACCAGCGCCGAGCTGGATGCCCTTGGACAGACGCTCAGTGTTGGTTACGAACAGGTCGTCACCTACGAGCTGTACCTTGTGACCGATCTTAGCGGTCATTCTCTGCCAGCCTTCCCAGTCCTCTTCATCCAGACCATCCTCGATGGAGATGATCGGGTACTTGTCAACGAGAGACTCCCAGTGAGCGATCAGCTCGTCGGAAGTGAACTCCTTGCCGGACTTCGGCTGCTTGTAGAAGCCCTTGCCCTTTTCGCTCTTCCACTCAGAGGAAGCAGCGTCCATAGCGATCATGAAGTCCTTGCCAGGCTCAAAGCCGGCAGCCTTGATAGCCTCGAGGATCTTCTCGATAGCAGCCTCGTCGCTGTCGAGCTTGTTGGGAGCGAAGCCGCCCTCATCGCCAACTGCGGTAACGTCGCCCATGTCCTTGATGAGCTTCTTGAGGGTGTGGAACACCTCTGCGCACCATCTCAGAGCTTCCTTGAAGGAAGGAGCGCCTACCGGCATGATCATGAATTCCTGGGTATCAACTGCGCTGTCAGCGTGTGCGCCGCCGTTGAGGATGTTCATCATCGGAACGGGGAGCTTGGTGCCCTGGATGCCGCCGAGGAATCTGTACAGCGGAATGCCGAGAGCGGTAGCAGCTGCTCTTGCAGTAGCGATAGATACAGCGAGGATAGCGTTTGCGCCGAGGTTGGACTTGTCCTTGGTGCCGTCAGCAGCGATCATAGCTGCGTCGATTGCATAGATGTCGGAAGCGTCCATGCCGGTCAGAACCTCGTTGATCTTGCCGTTGATGTTGGCAACAGCCTTCTGAACGCCCTTGCCCAGGTAACGGGACTTGTCACCGTCACGGAGCTCGAGAGCCTCGAACTCACCGGTGGAAGCGCCGGACGGAGCAGTACCTCTGCCTACGGTGCCATCCATCAGGTAAACCTCAGCCTCAACTGTCGGATTACCACGGGAGTCCATGATTTCTCTGCCAACGACCTTTTCGATTTCCAGGTAATTCATAATGATTCTCCTATCTGCTGCGTGGAAAGCAGCGTTTATTCATACCTCCTGTGACAGAGGTATGGTTCCTGTGTGTCCGGAGACACTGTGGATATGAGCCCCGCCTCACGGCAAAGCTCACCAGTATTTATTATACCACATTGCGAAATATTTGTCAAGCGGTTTTTGCGGCAATGCAAAGGACGGCTCTTTGGCGGATTTTTGCAATAGAATAAAACTCTATCAAATGTGTGATTTTTTATGCTCTTCTTCTTGCAAAACAAAAAAAGATATGCTATAATAAGAATGAGATTGTATCGACAACAAGGGAGGTGAGCTTGATGGATCAGAAACACGATGATTATTCATGGGTGCATGATTTGTTGAGCGAGGTCATTTCGCTGTCCTCTGAGCAGAAGCGCGCTGAGCTTCTGAGTGTCTACAGAGAGCAGCATACGGCCGAAACCGACAGACTGATATTAAGAGATGCAGACGTGATCGCAGAAATGCTCATCCAGTCCAGATATGCCGGCGGCGCTCTGAACAAGATCGCATCGCTCACCGAGGCAGAGCGTGAAGAGCTCGAGGAGACCGAGCGCATCCTGGACGAGAATCTGTTTGATTACTATTTCCAGCCCATCGTGAACACGATCGACGGCGAGATCTATTCCTACGAGGCGCTCATGCGTCCCAAGAGCGAGATGAAGCTGACGCCGCTGAAGGTGCTGCGCTATGCCGGACTTGTGAACCGGCTGGATGACATCGAGAAGGACACGTTCCTGAACGTGCTCGGCATCATCGACCTGCGGAAGAATGAGTTCAGCGGGAAGTTTGTCTTCATCAACAGCATCCCGGAGGTCAAGCTGAATGCGGACGACTTCAAGAGCGTCACCAGAATGCTTCTGAAACACGCCGATACGGCTGTTGTGGAGATGACCGAGCAGTCCGAGGTCGATGACGAGAGCCTCGAAAAGCTCAAGGAGCGCTACCGGAACATGGGCATCCGGATGGCGATCGACGACTACGGCTCCGGCTATTCCAATGTCGGCAATCTGCTGCGGTATATGCCCAATTTCGTCAAGATCGACCGCTCCCTGCTGACAGAGATCCACAAAAGCCCGAAAAAACGGCATTTTGTGAGAGAAATCATCCAGTTCTGCCACGATAATGACATCCTCGCACTTGCAGAGGGCGTGGAGACAGCCGAT
The DNA here is from genome assembly GCA_017828885.1 of Oscillospiraceae bacterium. GTDB lineage: Bacteria > Bacillota > Clostridia > Oscillospirales > Ruminococcaceae > UBA3855. The sequence goes on from JAGADP010000338.1 coordinate 2,302, forward strand.
GAACTGCACACGGTCATCATGCTCGGTGCAGACCTCGTCCAGGGCTATTTTACAGCAAAGCCGTCCCCGGAGATCATCACCTCCATCCCGGAGGAGATCCGGCAGCTCATCCGGCGGTATCGCCAGGAGCGTGAGAACGGCATCGGTCAGCAGGTCTATATGGCAGACTGCACAGAGCGCATTCTGCTCGAGCGCCTGATCCAGACGGGCATGAAGCGCATCGTCATCGGCGCACATGGCAACGGCGATGTCACGCTCGAAGGCGATGTGAATACAGATACGGAGCTGCGCGTTGAGACGAGATCCGGTTTCACCGGCAAGATCATCCTCGAGAACGCATGGCTCACGAGCATCAAGAACAAGCCGTGTATCGACATCGGCGAGAACAGCGATGTGACCCTTGTACTGATCGGGGAGAATAAGCTTGAGGCCGGCGGCATCCGTGTGCCGGAGTCCTCGAAGCTGACGGTCACAGGCGATGGCAAGCTTGACATTGAGCTCGACAGTGACGAATACTACGGCATCGGCAACGGCGTCGGGCTGTTGCACGGCGAGCTGATCTTTGAGCAGTCCGGCCGGATCACGGTCAACGCACACGGCCAGACGGGCGTGGCGATCGGTTCCGGCAGCGGCGGCATCATCCGCATCAACCAGGGACAGTACCGTCTGAATCTCCAGGGAGATGCCGGGCTTGGCATCGGTGCGATGTACTCCCAGTGCAACCTGGTGATACACGACTGCGACATCGGCATGGAGCTGACCTTTGCGCGGGGCGCGGCCATCGGCTCGATCAACAGAATGAGCTGCATCGAGATCTACAAGACCTCGACCAAGATCTTCATGTCCGGCGTGGAGCTGATCGGCATCGGTACGGTCGGCGGCGAGAGCAGCAAGCTGTCTCTGCGGGAGGCAAGCTGCATCATCAACATCAAGGGTGAATGCTGCTCGGCGATCGCTGCGCTTGACGGCAGGACCGATCTTGCGGTGGAGCGTGCGTCTGTCCGGCTCGGTGTGGAAGGCAAGCAGGTGTTCGGCTTCGGCGGCTTTACCGGCAATACACACTTTACACAGGATACGGCGGACACGCATATCACGATCGACAGCCCCGAAGTACTGCCCGAACCTCCGGACGAGGAAAGATTTGTGGTCAACAGCGGCAAGTTCGTCCTGACCCAGAACGGGAAAGTCCTCTACGAGGTCGAATGACGGCACGATATATAATAAATAA
>JAGADP010000339.1 GCA_017828885.1 Oscillospiraceae bacterium
CGCAAAGTATGCCAATGTACAGCCCCATTCCGGTGCGCAGGCCAATACTGCTGTATATGTAGCAGTGCTCCAGCCCGGTGATACCGTTATGGGCATGAGCCTTGCAGACGGCGGCCACCTGACCCACGGTTCTCCTGCGAACCTGTCCGGTAAGTACTTCAACTTCGTGGCTTACGGCCTGAATGACGAGACCGAGGTCATCGACTACAACGAGGTTTACAAGCTCGCCAACAAGCACAGACCGAAGCTGATCGTTGCCGGTGCATCCGCGTATCCGAGAGCACTCGACTTCAAGAAGCTCTCCGAGATCGCAAGATCGGTCGGCGCACTGCTGATGGTCGATATGGCACATATCGCAGGTCTTGTTGCTGCCGGTCAGCACGAGTCCCCGGTACCGTATGCCGACATCGTAACGACCACCACCCACAAGACCCTCCGCGGCCCGAGAGGCGGTCTGATCTTGACCAACAACGAGTACCTCGCCAAGAAGATCAATTCCGCGATCTTCCCGGGCACACAGGGCGGCCCGCTGATGCATGTCATCGCTGCCAAGGCTGTCTGCTTCGGTGAGGCGCTCAAGCCGGAGTTCAAGGATTATCAGAGACGCATCGTCGAGAATGCCAAGGCGCTCGCTGACGGTCTCGTAAAGCGCGGCTTCAACCTCGTATCCGGCGGCACGGACAACCACCTGATGCTCGTTGACCTGCGTCCGTTCAACATCACCGGCAAGGAGCTCGAGCACAGACTGGATGAGGTCTATATCACCGTCAATAAGAACGCTATCCACAACGACCCGCAGAGCCCGTTCGTGACCAGCGGTATCCGTATCGGTACCCCGGCTGTCACCACCAGAGGCCTCGGCGTAGAGGAGATGGAGAAGATCGCAGAGTATATCTATCTCTGTGCGACCGACTTCGAGAACAAGGCAGACGAGATCCGCGCAGGCGTGACCGAGATCTGCAAGAAGTTCCCGCTGTATGAGTGATTTTGCTCTTTGAAGCATCTGGAATTGTCGGATCACGGGAAGGCCGGTCGGTTTTCCCGTGTTCCTGCGCAAAAATAGAAAGAAATTGACGGGAACCTGGTTTCAGGGCTTCGTCATATAGAATGATTGTCAGGACGGAGACACTATAATGAACATTACGATCCATTCCCGCAAATCTCTTGAAAAGCTCCTGCGGACGAATTCTCCTGCCAATACGGTCATCATCAGCTTCTATGACCCGCCCGAGGAAGGAGAACGGCCGAGACAGATCCGTTTCTCGGAGTGGTCAAAGCTGAAGGTCTTTCAGGTGCCGCTCGAGGACATCAGCTTCGATGCGACCGCAGAGCATAAAGTCAACTACGGCTCCTATTTCGGGGAGGCCGATGCGCTGGCACGCTTTGTGCTGGAGGCTGCCCGTGAAAACATGGACATCATCTGCCAATGTGAGGACGGCCGCAGTCTGAGCGCAGGCTGTGCGGCGGCGATCCACGAGTATCTGTTCGGCGACGGAGTGTTTGTCTTTGCCGACTATCGCTATGCGCCGAACCAGATGGTATTCCACAAGGTCTACAATGCCCTGTGGCTGGCTGAACGTAATTAAGGTGAGGCGAACCTGTCAGGGTTCGCCTTTTCTGCAGGTATCCCGGAAGGAGTGAGCTGCTTGACACCGGAGGAGAAATTTGATGCAATGACGGGCGGAAAGCGCAGTTCCCGGAAAGAGTCGCAGACCGGCGGAGAGTTCATGCAATCCCTCACCGGCATGTACCGGCTTTCCCCCGACGCGGAGGAGCGCTTTTCCAAGTCCTTCATTCAGAACACCAAAGGCACGGTGCGTGTCAATCTGCTGTCGCTGGGTGTGCCGTTCGTGCTGTTTTTCCTGCTCGGTGTGGTGCTGAATATGCTGTCTATGAAGCTTGATGACATAGCGAATTCGCTGCTTCTCATCGCCTATCTGCTGGGCGTGATCCTGTTTTTCTGGTCAAAGCTTGCCTGGAGACTGCGATTTGACGGCAGCTCGGGCTTTGTGCAGTATCATACGCTGTTCGGCGGGACAAAGACCTATCATGTCGGTGAGCTGATGGCGTTTGATACGCAGTTCTCCAGCATCACCAACGCGCCGATCGTCTTTGCACAGACACGCCCCAGAAGACTGCGCAGCGAAATGTTCCGACGTATCCGGACGATCTCGACCTCGGAGTACATCCGCATCCATACCGGGAAAGAAATCATCTGTATTCCGCTGGCGTCCTCCTGGCATTCCGACCGCCTGACCCACGGGATCGGCGGCTATGTCGATGCGGATAAGCTATACACCTACCTGGATATGTACCGGCGGTACTGTTACAGCAAAGAAAACGATCCGGCACCCGCACTTCCTGCAGAGGAAAGCCCCGCCGGAACAGAAGCAGACGCTTGACGCGGATGAACTGTTCAGAAATGTATTGACAGAGCACGGCGAGGTGTGGTATCCTAAGAAAAAACAGTGAACGCACAGAGAGAGGAGCAAGTCTATGCAGATCGGTGACATTTTAAGCACAGTAGACCAGAAAAAAGCCGAGGAATACGCCCGGAGCGTTTGCGAGCACACCAAGGGCACAGTGCGGCTGGGCGCCTGGATCAAGCTCCCGTTCTTTGGAGCACTGATCCCCGTAGCGGCGATGATGCTCCGGTACATGGATCAGCTGACGGGCTTGTTCGGCATGCTGGTCATCATAGCGGTCTTGCTGACCGTTGCGCTTGGCCTGTTGGCGATCCTGAGCTGGAAGCTCACCTTCGACGGTGAGACGGGCTGGATCTGCATCCAGTCGTTCTTCAATGGCACGACCCGCTTTCACGTCTCCGAGATCACGGAGATCAAGTCGGATTCGAGCCATTCCTACCGCGGCATGATCCATTTCTATGACCGGCTGTACTTCACGGCAGCCGGCAAGAGGCACAGCGTGATGCTGCGTGCCCTGATGGTGGACGATGACAACAGGACGCAGGCCTATTCCTTCGGTGACAGCGGCGTGGAGCGCTTCCACCGGTATCTCGACATGTATGCCAACTTCCTGAGCGATCCGGAGCAGGGGCTGCGGCCGCCTGATACGGGACAGAAGCCGGTACCGTTCGATGCCAACAAGCTGGCGGACAGTCTCCTCTCCCAGGCGCCCCACCTTCCCAAGTACAAGCCAAGAATGAGAGGGATGGGCGCGATCATGGATCTGCCGAATCCCAGGACAGCCGGCCACGGCTCCGCAAGTTCGTTCCTGGCGGAGATGATGCAGCAGTACAATGTCTCTGAACAGTCTGTGGCAAATTTCACCGCAGGCGTCGGCGGCGGTCATTCTCCTTCACTGAAAAAAGCCGTTGTCACCGCCGCTTCCGTTCCTGCTCTGAAGGAGATCACGGACATGACGGACATCCCGGAGCTTCCCGCAGAGGAGATCCCGGATGTGTCCGACGGCAAGGCGGTCAAGGAAAAGCCCATCACAGAGGCGCTCCCGCCCGAGCCGGAGGAGATGGCACTGCCCGCACAGGAGCCGCCAAAGCCCTCCCCTGCCGTGACCGTGACCAAGGAAAGCATGGAAAAGATGCGCCTGCCGCAGGATTTCAGCGAGCAGCCGAAGCCCAAGCCTGCCGTGACCGTCACCCCGGAGAGCATGGCGAAAATGCGCCTGCCGCAGAGCTTCGGCGAACAGCCGTCCGCCTTCCCGGATCCCACAGCCCAGAGCTTCCCGGATCCGACCTGGAGACCCGACCCGGCAGCGCCCGCCAAAGCGCCGGAGCCTGCCGCCGAGCAGCCTGAGCCCGTTCCGGAGCTGTCTGAGCCGGCCCCGGCCTTGTCTGACACGGCACCTACATCCACACC
>JAGADP010000340.1 GCA_017828885.1 Oscillospiraceae bacterium
AGCCTTATAGGGGGCAGTGCCCTTGTACACAACGGAGGTCAGCAGCGAGGACTGGAACCAGCCTCTGTACTGATCGGCACCCTCGAGATAGAGGTCTGCCGGCCAGGTCAGCTCGTCATAATTGTCGAGCACTGCCGTATGGGAAACGCCGGAATCGAACCAGACGTCCATGATGTCATATTCCTTGACGAACTCGGTGCAGCCGCATTCGCACTTGGTATCTGCCGGGATCAGCTCGGAAACGTCCTTTGTCCACCATGCATCGGAGCCCTCCTTGCGGAAGACGTCGGCAATGCTCTTGATGGTCTCGTCCGTTGCGATCGCCTTGTGGCAGTCCTTGCAGTAAACGACCGGGATCGGAACGCCCCAGGTTCTCTGACGGGAGATGCACCAGTCGGAGCGGTCACGTACCATGCCCTTGATTCTGTCCTCGCCCCATGCCGGGATCCACTGTACGTCCTCGATGGCCTTGACAGCGTCCTCCTTGAAGCCGTTGACGGAGCAGAACCACTGCTCGGTCGCACGGTAGATGATCGGGGAATGGCAGCGCCAGCAGTGCGGATACTGGTGGACGATCTTCTGCATCGCGAGCATGGCGCCCTTTTCTACGAGCGCTTCTGCGATCTTCTTGTTGGCATCGTCGGTGTTCAGGCCGGCGAACTCGCCTGCCTCCTCGGTCTGGAAACCCTTGGAATCCACGCATACGATGATGCCGATGTCGTCATAATTCTTGCAGACCTCAAAGTCCTCTACGCCGTAGCCGGGAGCGGTATGAACGCATCCGGTACCGCTTTCGAGCGTGACATGGTCGCCCACGATGATCGGGGACGGTCTGTCATACAGCGGATGCTGGGTCTTCATGCCCTCGAGCTCTGCGCCGGTGAAGATGTGGTCGGTGGTGTAGTCGGAAATGCCGGCAGTCTCCATCACGCTCTTCACGAGCTCGTCTGCCATGACATAGTATTCGTCGCCGTTCTTGACGAGGGTGTAGTTGTACTCCGGGCCGAGGCAGATCGCCAGGTTGCCGGGGATGGTCCAGGTCGTGGTCGTCCAGATCACGAAGTATACCTTGCTCAGGTCAAGACCCAGAGCAGTGAACATGCCCTTGTCGTCCGTCACGCGGAACTTCACGAAGATGGAGTTGCAGGGGTCGTTCTCGTACTCGATCTCGGCTTCCGCAAGAGCAGTGTTGCAGTCCGGGCACCAGTACACGGGCTTCAGACCCTTGTAGAGGTAGCCGTCCTTCATCATCTTGCCGAAGACCTCGATCTGACGTGCCTCATACTCCGGACGCAGTGTCAGATACGGATGATCGTAGTCAGCGATGGTTCCCAGACGCTTGAACTGCTTCTTCTGGTTTTCCACATGGGTCAGTGCAAACTCCTTGCAGGCCTTGCGGAGCTCTACCGGGGGAATGGCACCGTTCTCCACGCCCATCTCCTTGAGCGCCTTCAGCTCGATCGGCAGGCCGTGGGTATCCCAGCCGGGCACATAGGGTGCGTAGTAGCCGGTCATATTCTTCTGCTTGAAGATGAAATCCTTGAGGGTCTTGTTCAGTGCCGTACCGATGTGGATGGTGCCGTTCGCATAGGGCGGGCCGTCGTGGAACATGAACGAGGGCTTGCCTGCGTTCTTCTGCATCATCATATCATAGAGACGTTCGGTCTCCCACTTTGCAAGGATGTCCGGCTCCCGCTTGGGCAGATTGCCGCGCATCGGGAAAGCGGTTTCCGGCATATTCATGGTATTCTTGAAATCCTGTGCCATGGGTGGTGTTTCCCCTTTCGTAAAATATCCGAAAAACGCACCCCGGTATCTCCGGGGCAGCGCTGTTTACTTATTCAGATCGACCTGCTCGCTTGCCAGGTCGCCGAAGCGAGCCTCGAAGGCATCTGCATTCTCCTGTACAGCAGGTGCAGGCGGATGCGGGAGCTCTTCCTCAGGCGGTGCAGCAGGGAAGTTGTCGCCCTCCTCGGGCAGTGCAGAGATCATCTCGAGATGGCTCTTGTACATATCAAACAGGCTGCGCTTGAACTCAGCCACGAGTCTTCTTGCCTCGGCCAGAGCATCCTGCTCTCTGGTGATCTCGGCATGGTTGCGCTCGAGCAGCGCCTCGTGCTGACGGGTGGTCTCGTCGATCAGGGCAGCGGCCTCTTCCTTGGCCTTGTCCGTGATCTGCTCTGCCTTCTCGCAGGCCTCTGCGACGATGCGGCGGCCTTCCTTCTGGGCACCGAGCAGCGCATCCTTGATCGCTTCCTCGTCCTTCATGTACTCGCGTACCTTCTCGGCGAGAACAGTGATCTTGTGGTTAGAGTCCTCACGCTCGTTCTCGTACTCCTGAAGCGTTGCCTCGATCTGACCGAGGAACTCGTCTATGTCCTCCGGACGATAGCCCCAGGAAGCCTTTTCAAAGCGCTTCTCTCTGATGTCTTTTGCTGTCAACATGTTCCTTTCACTCCTCATAATAGAATAATTGATCCGGCAGCATCTCCCTGCTGCCCGTTGCTTAGCTTATACGAACCGGTCGATCACGATGCGAAGGCGCCCCTTCTTGGTCATGTCGCCGATCTCCCGCAGGACAAACTTGCCGCTGCCGCGCACCGAAAAGACATCACCCGCCGAAAGCAGCTTTGACGGGTCGGTGCATTCGAGATAGTTCAGCGTTACGAGCCCCGCATGGATCATTTCCAGGCACTGTCCCCGTCCCCGGTTGAGTGCTGTCCGCAGTACGGCATCCAGTCTCGGAGAAGCCACTGTGCCGGTGATCTCTTTGGTCTCCTGCCGGAAATCGCCGGAAAACGGCTCGGTATCCGTCACCTTGACGCCGACTCTGCCGATCCTTGTCAGGCTCATGCCGACGGAAGCAGCCGCTCCCGTGACAAAGCACTGTACACGCCCTGGCTCTACGAGGATGTCACCCACCGTGTCACGCTCCACCTGCTGTGCCATGAGGCTGCCCAGCACATCGCGGTGCGTGAGCGGGAAGGCCTCCGGGAAGGTGAAGGTCAGGCAGGTGATCGGGTACTCGTCATCCGCCGGGGGCATGTCCTCCGGGTGGATGCAGAGTATCCCGCGCTGCGCATCGGGATAGCCGCCGAAGAAGCGATAGCATCCCGCCCGCAGCTCCGCTTTGAGAAGCGTGTACTGCCGCATGTCTAAAAACGCTGTAAAGCTGCGCCATGCACCCCGCCGCACCATGTCCTGTACATGGGCGATGAGGATGCGGTCAGCTTCCTGCTGCTGCATCTTGTCAGATGATCACGCCGTTGTTCTCCAGCTCAGCAGCCAGATCGTCGCCGATGAAGCCGACGTTGTACGGAGTGATGATATAGGTCAGGTTGGCGACCGGCTTCAGGCTGCCGCCGATGGCATAGGAAACACCGACAAGGAAGTCGATAATTCTTCTTCTGTTCTCCGGGGAAGCCGTCTCAAGGTTCAGGACAACGGTCTTGTGTGCGATCAGATGATCTGCAATGGCCTTGGCATCGGTGAACACCTCAGGCTTTACAAGAACGACCTGGAGCTGTGCGGTTGCAGATATATTGACGATATTGGAAGACGGCTCTCTCTGGGGCTCCATCTCCTCGATCCCGTGGTGCGGGGGCACGTCCGGGCTCGGTGCGGAGGAACCGCTCTCCGGCATATCGGTCGGGAAGAAGAACTCTCTCATATTCTTGAAGATTTCCATGATTTTCTCCTATTCTCCGTATGAGCAATTGTTTTTATGATGGTGCATACGGACACCAGAATTGTTTATTTGTAAGTTCTTGCACCGAAGAGTGCAGAACCAACTCTCACAAGGTTCGAGCCGAAGCGGATGGCATCGGCATAGTCATCGGACATACCCATCGAGAGGATGCGCATATCCGCGCCGGGGAGCTCCTTGGTTTTCAGGAACAGCTCCTGCATCGCCTCGAGATAGCGGGTATCCGTTGTCGGAGGCGGAATGGTCATCAGTCCGCAGACATGTACATGCGGGAGCTCGCCGATCTGTTCGAGCAGTGCGGGGATCTCGGAGGGCTCTGCGCCGCTCTTGGTCTCCTCGCCGCCGATGTTGACTTCGAGGAGGATCTCCTGTGTCAGATCGTGCTTGGCTGCCTGCTTCTCGATCTCCTGTGCCAGAGACATCCGATCCACCGAATGGATGAGCCGGATCTGGCCGATCAGGTACTTGACCTTGTTCGCCTGCAGCGCCCCGATGAAATCCACCGGTACGCCCGGACGATAAGCGTCCTTCTTGGACTGCCACTCCTGCACCCGGTTCTCACCGAGGAGCGAGATGCCGCAGTCGATCGCCGCATTGACAAGTGCCGGATCCACGGTCTTGGTCACCGCCATGAAGGCGATGTCCTCCGGGGTGCGGCCGCTCTTGACAGCCGCCTCGGCGATCTCATCCCGGATGTGGGCATAATTCTCGCATACGGTTTGCAGCTTACTGTCCATCTGCATCAATTCCTTTCCTGATGATGGAATCATAAAGCATCAGATAACCGCTTTCGTTTGTCTGTGCCGAGATCACGTAGTCAGCGCCCTCGTAGATGACGTCAAGCTTCCGGAACTCCGGCTGCTCGCCGCTGAGGACATAGACGCCGCGCACGCGCTCAGACTTGCCGTTCTCGCTGGTGATATCCTTGAAATGCAGCGCATCTCTGGGCACCATGATGCCCTGGTACTCGCCGCGGATGATCTCCACGGTCTCCGCCCGGTGCTGCACCAGGTCGTGGGACATGGACTGGCAGGTCACGCCGATCACGGTCTTGTCCGCGCCGGCATCGCCGTTGAGCATGGTGATCTCGCCCCGGACTGTCTCGGAGGTCGAGGCAAACTTCAGCGTCACCATATCGCCCTTGTTATAGATCTTCTCGGAATTGTCCACCACAGCCGCCAGCACCCAGCGGTAGCTGTCGATCAGCTTACCGATGGCGCCGTCTTCATTGCCGGGGTTGTCCGTGATCTCAGCGATCCGTTCGGGTGTCAGGCTGGGCACATCTCCGATGCGGAGCGTGTCCTCGTACCCGTCGGCATAGCTCACAAAATAGGCAGCATCCTCGGCCGTGATGGTCTTCAGGGGCGTTTCCTGCGCCTGTTCGAGCTCCGCGATCTCCGCCTGGAGCTTCTCCATCTTCACGGCATAGCTGCTGTCCTTGCCCGTTACGAGCTGGTAGGTGGAGAGCAGCACGAGCATGTCGCCTCGTCTCGATTGCAGTTCCTCAAGATCCCGCCGTTCACGGTCATACAGGAATTCCTTGTAATTCTGCGTAAACAGCTCGGAAATGCCGGAGGGCTGTGCCGTCTGGGTCGTTCCCGGGTTGGAGATCCGCTCCATGAGCGCCAGCTCCGACCGCAGCGAAGCGATCCTCTGCTTGATCTCGATCTGGTTCTCGGTGGAATAGACCCCGGCGATCACGCTGCCGACACCGACCTTACCGCCGTCGGCGACCTCATAGCTGATGACGCCGCTGCCATTGTAGGTCAGCACCGATTCGTCGCGGACGAAAACGCCCTTGACACGTTCGGAATCCGTTCCCACGGAGACCAGCGCCGTTTCGGTGACATAGTCCACATTCACGGCACGGTACGCCACATTCACCACCGTCAGGATGACAAAGATCGCCACAACGACGAGAACGATCGTCATCATTCCGTTGTTCATAGGCAGGCTCCGTTATTCGCTCTTCTCAGGCTCGTTGTCCAGAATGGATACCGGACGAGAGGGCGCAATGGTGGAGATAGCGTGCTTGTAGACAAGCTGCTGCTGTCCCTGACAATCGAAGATCACGACATAGTTGTCGAATCCCTTGACGATGCCCTTGCACTGGAAGCCGTTGACAAGGTAGGTGGTCACAAGGATGCGCTCCTTGCGGGCCTGATTCAGGAAGGTATCCTGGAGGTTCATCATTTTGTTCATTGCTTTCTCCTTTCTGGTGCAGCCTTCTGCTGCATCTGAAGTGCTTCTGTATCTTGATGTAAAAGCACTTATTACCCATTATATCATAAAAAATCGTTTTTGGCTATGATTTTTTGCGCTTTTTCCAAAATTTTTCGCACTTCGTCACTTTCGCACATCTTTAACCAATGAATTTGAGCATTTCGACGAAACCAGGTGAGCTGGCGCTTGGCATAGCGGCGTGTTTCCCGCCGGATGTCGTCCAGGCACTCCTCAAGCGGTTTTTCTCCCGAAAAATAGGGAAAAAGCTCCTTATATCCGATGGCAGCGCCCGCCGTGGCAGTCTCCTGCTGCATGGCGTCCCGGACCTCCTCTAAAAGCCCATTCTGCGCCATTTGTGTGACTCTGCGGTCGATCCGCACATAGAGCACCTCCCGCTCCCAGTCGAGCCCGATATACAGGGCGTCATAGGGCGAGGGACGGGCGGCATTTTTTTGCTTATATGCCGTGAAGGTCATGCCCGTTGTCAGGCAGACCTCCAGCGCCCGGATGACCCGGACGGCGTTGTTCGGGTGAATGGCAGCGGCAGCCTCCGGGTCGAGGGCGGCGAGCTGCGCATGGAGCGCCTCTTTCCCCTCCACGGCAAGCCGCTGTGTCAGTTGCTCCCGCATACCGGTGTCCTGCTCCTCCTCCGGGAAATCCATCCCGCCGAGGACGGTATCCACATACAGCCCCGTTCCGCCGACCATCACCGGGAGATGCCCCCGCGCGGTGATCTCGGCGATCTTCGCATGGGCAAGCGCCGCGTACTCCGCCACAGAAAACCGATGATCCCGCGGGATCACGCCGATCAGGTGATGCGGCACGCCCAGCATTTCTTCCTCCGTGGGCTTGGCCGAGGCGATGTCAAGGCCTTCGTAGATCTGCATGGAATCGGCGGAGATGACCTCCCCGCCGTATGCCTTTGCAAGTGCCGCGCCGAGCGCTGTTTTGCCCGAAGCCGTCGGGCCGACAACGGCGAGGGCTTTTGGTTTCTCCGTCATACGCGCCTCCGGAACTGCCGCTCGAGGTTGTACTTCGACATCGTGAACATCACCGGGCGCCCATGCGGGCAGTGGCGGATGCTCTCGTCGTTGCAGACACGCTCCGCGAGCGCCTGCAATTCCTCGATGGAATTCTTGTCATTCGCCTTGATGGCGGATTTGCACGCCATTTCGTGCAGCATGTCATCGAGCACATGAGACTGCGGGTTGATCTTCCCGAGGAAGAGGTTGTGTGCCAGCTCCTGCACGATCTCGTCGAGGTCGAGCCCGTCGAAGAAGATCGGTGCGCCGGTCGTCACGGCATAGGGGCGGCGGGAGAAGTCGAACGAGAAGCCGAGCCGCTCGAGCAGCGCCGTCTGCGCCTCCATCGCGTCAAAGTCGTCCGTTGTGAGCAGCACCCGGCAGGGCTCGAGGAGCATCTGGCGGTACTGGCTGCAATTCTCCTTCCGCAGCCGCTCAAAGATCACGCGCTCATGGGCGGCGTGCTTGTCGATGATGATGAATGTATCGCCGGACTGCGCCAGAATATAATTCGCAAACAGTTCCCCCACGACCTTCACGTCCGGGAACGGCTCTGTCTGGAGCTCCTGCACGGGCGGTTCCTCCGGGATCGGCGGGGGAACGGGCATGGATACGGGCTGTGGTGCAGGCTGCGGTTCCGTCGGGAATTCTTCGGTATCGTCGGAGGCGTCGATCACCGGGAAATCGCCGGACGATACGGCGACCTTCGGCGGCGACTGCTCCGCAAAGGCAGAGACCCGCGGCGCCTGTACCGGCGGCGCAGGTGTGACCTCCTGCGGCAGCCCGAACGGCATATCCCCGGACAAAAGCGGCGCTGCTGCGGGCTTTTCCGGCGCAGGCTGCGGCTGTACAGGGGCGATGGGCTGTGCGGGGGCTTGCAGCACGGGCTTCGGGGTCTCGGCAACAAGCGGTCTCTGCTCATAGACAGGCTCCGGCGCACCGGCATACCAGTCGCGCTCCGGGGCTTTCAGTTCATAGATCAGACCCTCGGTCAGCATTGCATTTTTTAATGCAAAATAGACCGCATTGATGACCCGTTTCTCATCCGAGAAACGCACCTCCGCCTTGGCGGGGTGGATGTTGACATCGAGCGTATCCGGCGGCATTTCGAGCATCAGCACGCATGCCGGGAACTTCCCGACCATCACGAGATTATCATACGCACTCTCGAGCGCGGTCGTCAGCGCACGGGAGCGGACATAGCGGGAATTGACGAAAAATGTCTGGAAACTGCGGTTCGGGCGGCTGTAGAGCGGACGCACTGCGTAGCCATGTACCCGGATGCCGTCTGTTTCGGCATCCACCGGGATCAGACCCGAGGCAAACTCCCGCCCGTACACCGCGCGGATGACCGACAGCAGCGAGCCTGTGCCGTCCGTGTGGAAGATCAGCTTGTTGTCCTTCAGGAACCGGAAGGCGATCTCCGGGTGGGAAATGGCGATCTTCTGGACGATCTGCGAAACGGCAGCGCCCTCCGCCGAATCCCGCTTCATGAACTTGCGGCGGGCGGGGACGTTGAAGAACAGCTCCTTGATGACAAGGGTCGTGCCGTTCGGGCAGCCGCATTCCTCGGGCTCTCCGGTCTCGGTGCCGGCGATCTCGTAGCGGGTGCCGTATTCGTCCTCCGGGCGCTTGGTCATGAGCGTGACCTTTGCCACGGCGGCGATGGATGCCAGCGCCTCGCCCCGGAAGCCGAGCGTCAGGATGCTGTCAAGGTCGTCCTTCTCGGAGATCTTGCTCGTGGCATGGCGCAGAAATGCCGTCGGCACGTCCTCCCTTGCCATGCCGCAGCCGTCATCGACGATGCGCATGAAGGAGGTGCCGCCGTCCTTGATCTCGACGGTGACATGCCGTGCCCCTGCATCTATGGAATTTTCGACCAGCTCCTTGATGACGGATGACGGGCGCTCGATGACCTCGCCGGCTGCGATCAGCTCGGATACGGCTTTGTCGAGGACGTTGATGACGGGCATGGTATTCTCCTTTCAAATGGTGCTGCATGCAGCAGCTTCCTATCAATAACCGACAACGAGGCGGACGATCCCGACTACCAGCAGCACCGCCGATGCGATGAAATGGAAATTGCATTCCGATGCCGCTTCCCGGAAGGGGAGCTTCTCGATCAGCATGCGCTTCCCGATCCCGTACACCGACGGTGTCAGGCAATTCAGAAAATGCATTGCCGCCGGCGCATTGGCGATCGTGACCGCAGCAGAGATCAGCATCCAGATCAGCAGATAGAGCCCTGCGATGATGATGCATTCCATCGCCATGCCGAGCGCCTTCTGTTCCTTGCGCTGCTTTTCCATCGTAGCCTGCACGAAGGCCTCCGCCATGTGTTCCCTTGCATTCTGGTAGCTGTCATCCCGCTTGGGATCGACCGGTCTGTATTCCTCGCCGGGTGCGAGCTGTTCGAGCATCAGATCCTCATAGTTTCTTTCGTTATCCGGAAACTCCTTCACCGTTCTTCCTCCGATCCTGTCAGGGATGTGCCTTATGAAGTCCGTACCCTGCGTCTGCTGATGTTGTTTGTGCGATAATACTCTTCTTTCCGGTCATACATCTCGTGCTCCGCTGTCTTCACAAGCCCCGGAAGGTCGCTGCTTTCCTTGCTTCCTGCGGCAACACCAACGGAGATATGGTATTCCTTTTCCTCCAGTTTCCCGGTGATCCTGTCCATCTCCCGGCGGGTCTTTTCCAGCGAGCCGCTGGACAGGACGACAACAAATTCATCTCCGCCGATCCGGTAGGTATTGTCGCTGCCAAAGCTGTCGATCAGGGCAGATGCCACGGTCTTCAGCATTTCATCGCCTGCCGCATGACCCTTGGTATTGTTCATCTCATGGAGACCGTTAACATCCGCATAGACGATCACCATGCCCTCGACACTCTTTTCCGACTCTCTCAGGATCCGATCCTCATAGGTGTTCCGGTTTTTGGTCCCGGTCAGAACATCTGTCTCGCTCAGGTAGATGATCCTGCCCTTATTGGCAAAGCCCTGGAATTTATCCCGCATCTGCACGATCTCGATCGCCATCGTCGCAACACCGATCGGAATGCTGTTCCACATGTCAATAACAGCGATGTCGGGCTTCTTGGAGATATGAGACACCACGTTCATGGCGATCAGCACCGCCAGTGTCAGGATGATCTGACGGATCGGTCTGTCAATGAATAAAAACGGTGCCACCAGAAGCAGCGCCACAGCGACCACAGTGTTCACATCGTCATGCAGCATCGTGATCCTCATGGCGAACCCGTACATCACACACATGAACAGGTAAAACAGCGGAAGCGTCAGCCCCGGTGTCCGATCCAGAACGACCTTCGCACAGAGAAAAATGATCGCTGTCAGGATCGCAAGGAGCGCGTAATAGTAATTGTAGGAGGGCTCGACCTTCTTTGAGAAAATATTGACAAAGGCCATAATGACAAATACACAGGTGGCAATTGCGGAATAGATCATCAGGTTCCGTTTGTTATAGCCGATCCATTCCGTTCTGACTGAATCAAACGTCTCCGGATCCAATCCGGCGTAAATGAGAAGATTTTTGATTTTTTCCACATTTTCCTCCGTTCCACCCGTATCCACCGAGCGGTATCTGATCGACAAGCGGCGCTCCGAAGCACCGGTACATTTATTCCAGCATCCCCTGCAGATCCTCCAGGAACTCCCGGCATTCCTTGTCGGAGAGCTCCGCTAAGTTCATCTGCCGCAGACGCTTGGGGATCTGTGCCTCCTGCTGGGCAGCCAGTCCGAGCTGTTGTTCCTCCCCGGCGGTATGGTGCTTGGCCTGCTCCGCCTGCGTTTCGAGCCCCGCAAGGATGCCCCTTGCACGATTCAGGACGGCATTCGGCAGTCCGGCGAGCTTGGCCACGTCGATGCCGTAGCTGTCATCCGTGCCGCCCGGTACGATCTTCCGCAGGAAGCGGATGCCGTCACGTCCCTTGCGCACGGCGATGCTCAGGTTCTTCACGCCCGGGAGCTCGTCCTCCAAAGCGATAAGTTCATGGTAATGCGTGGCAAACATCGTCTTGCAGCCGAGGTTCTTCCCGGTGCAGATGTGCTCCGCCACCGCCCTTGCGATGCTGATGCCGTCAAACGTGGACGTGCCGCGTCCGACCTCATCGAGGATGACAAGGCTTTCCTTCGTAGCATGGCGCAGGATGTCGGCGACCTCCTTCATCTCGACCATGAAGGTACTCTCGCCCGCCGCCAAGTCGTCCGAAGCGCCCACACGGGTGAAGATGCGGTCTGCCACGGAGATGCGTGCCGAACGAGCCGGCACAAAGCTGCCGGTCTGCGCCATCAGCACAATGAGCGCCGTCTGACGCATATAGGTCGATTTACCGGACATATTGGGTCCTGTGATGACGCTCAATCGACACGCGCCCGTGTCGAGATAGACGTCATTCGGGACGAAGACCTCCTCCTCGAGCACCTGCTCCACGACCGGGTGACGGCCGTCGCAGATCTGGAGCGTTCCGTCGAGCACGATGTCGGGCTTGCAGTAGTTGTTCTTCGCCGCCGTCTCCGCAAAGGACAGCAGCACGTCGAGCTCTGCCACCGCAGAGGCCGTCTCCTGCACACTCGCTAAAGCGCCCGCCAGAATATCCCGCACCTGGTTGTACAGCTCCTGTTCGAGCTGGAGCGCCTTGTCCTTGGCGCCGAGGACGGTGTTTTCGGCGTCCTTCAGCTCCTCAGTGATATAGCGCTCGGCATTGGTGAGCGTCTGCTTGCGGATATAGTGCGCCGGTACCCTGTCGAGGTAGGAGCGCGTCACTTCGAGATAATAGCCGAACACCCGGTTGAAGCCGACCTTCATGTTCCGGATGCCGGTGCGTTCGCGTTCCTGTTCACCGATCTGCTCAATGATGCTGCTGCCGCCGTTCATCACGGAGCGCAGCCGGTCAAGATCGGGGTCGAAGCCCTCCCGGATGACGCCGCCGTCCTTGGTCGTCACAGGCGGATCCTCCACGATGGAGCGGTCGATGAGGTCGGCTATCTTCTGCAGGTCGGAAATGCGGCTGTTCAGGCTTTTGAGCAGCGGGGTGTCTGAAAATGCTTCAAGCTGGTGTTTCAGCCCCGGCAGCTCCTGCGCCGTGGCACAGAGCGCCCGCAGATCGCGGGGCGTTGCCTGCTTGTAGATGATGCGCGTCATGAGGCGCTCGAGGTCAAACATCCGGTCGAGCGCATCCGCAAGCCCGTCGGCGGCCAGCGTCTCCCGCATGAGCGCCTCCACAGCGTTGTGACGTGCGATGATACGCGCCGGCGACCGCAGCGGGCGTTCGAGCCATGTCTTGAGCATCCGCTTGCCCATCGAGGTGCGTGTCGCATCGAGCACCCAGAGGAGCGAACCCTTCTTCTCGCCGGTGCGCATGGTTCTGGTCAGCTCCAGATTGCGCAGGGCGTTGTAATCGAGGGTCATGTACGCCGCCTGATCGTCGAGCTCGAGCGACGTAAAGCGCCCGGTTTCGAGCTTCTGTGTGTCGGCGATGTACTCAAACAGACCGCAGACCGCCGCCGTGCGGGCGCTTTCCTCCGGCAGACCGAGCATGCCGATCTCCGTGACGGAAAACTGACGGCAGACAGACGCCGCCTGCACCTGCGGGTCAAAGCATAACGCATCCCGCAGCGCACAGGCGCATTTCAGCCGGATCCGCACAAAATCCCCGACCTCTTTCAGGTCGAGGAATGCCTCGTTGAAGATCAGCTCCGCAGGATTATAGCGGGAGAGCAGATTGATCATATCATCCTGCATCTGCTTGCCCTCCACGGCATAGACTGCCGCCTCACCGGTGGAAAGGTCGGCAAAGCAGAGCGCTGCGCCGTCCTGTCCGACATAAGCGCAGCAGAGGAAGTTATTGGAGGATTCGTCCAGCATGTCCTTTTCGATGACCGTACCGGGCGTGACGACACGGATGACCTCACGCTCGACCAGACCCTTGGCAAGCGCCGGATCCGTCATCTGCTCGCAGATAGCGAC
>JAGADP010000341.1 GCA_017828885.1 Oscillospiraceae bacterium
AGGAGCGCGCGATCAAGATGCCGCAGCTACGTACACCGTCCAAGACCGAGAAGATCATCTTCCCGGTTGCAGTCACCCTCGTTGTGGCACTGCTCGTTCCGTCTGCTGCTGCACTCGTCGGCATGCTGATGTTCGGCAACATCCTCAAGGAGAGCGGCGTGTGCGAGCGTCTGGTCGATACCGCACAGAATGCGCTGATGAACATTGTCACCATCTTCCTCGGCATCTCCGTTGGTGCAACATGTACCTCCGCGAATGTGGTCAACCTTGACTTTCTCAAGGTGCTGGCACTCGGCGTTGTGGCATTCTCGCTGGGTACGGCCTGCGGCCTGTTCCTCGCCAAGATCATGAACTGGATCAGCGGCGGCAAGGTCAATCCGCTCATCGGTTCTGCTGGTGTTTCCGCCGTGCCGATGGCTGCGCGTATCTCCCAGAAGGAGGGCGCCAAGGTCGATCCGACCAACTTCCTGCTGATGCATGCGATGGGCCCGAACGTGGCCGGCGTTATCGGTTCCGCGGTTGCGGCTGGTGTGCTGCTGAGTGTTATTAAGTATTAAGGCAGCGTGACACTGCACCCGATTTGCTTCGAGGATTACGGTACTCCATTTCAACAAACGCTTCCCCCCAATGCCTTGCGGCAAAGGGGGGAATGCTGTTTTTTCTATCACACCGCAGCTAAAGCTGCTCTTGTGCAGGGCTTCGGGGTTTTAACTTACGGTGCACCTAAGATCGTTTTTTTGCTCAAGCTTTTTTTTCGCAAAAAAAGCTTGCAGGGTTCCAAGGGACAGAGTCCCTTGGTCGCTCGCCGCAGCGAGCGAAATCCTTTTATAAGTCAATGGTATCGCCTTCGTCGATGCCGTTCTGGAGGAGCCAGAGGTCGGGGAGCTTTTTCCAGACCTCGTTGCCGTTCTCATCGCGGAGAAGCACCTCGTCCATCGGCTCTTCGCCGGGCTGGATGCCCTCGCAGCCGTGGTCTTCTTCATAGATACGCAGGATCGTGTATTTCATGGCTCAATCCTCCGGGTAGGGACTGCCGTCAAGTACCCGGGTGGTCACGCCATCGGGTGTCATGTAGACGGTCGTTGCGGCGGCGGGATCGTCCGGGTCGCTCGTGAAGGTGATCTCGTACAGCAAAATCTGTGGGTTTTCGCCGATCGTCAGATCAACACGGAATGTCACGAGGCTGTAGGGCTTGGTGACTTCTGCCTTGGCACGCTCATAGAGCTTGATGCAGCCGTAGAAGTTGTCCGGGTCGTCCACGGGCTCGGTGTTGACGAAGCCGTCGGTCTTCTCCTGCCAGTCGTCAAACAGGATCTTGTAGTTGCTGAAATTGCCGATCACCTGCTCCACAAGGACGGTGCCGTTTTCAAATTCAGCGTAATCATAGGAATAATAGCCGTCCTCCGGCCAGAAATACATCAGGTAGGGCTGACCTTCAACGTTGGAAGCGTAGATCAGGTCGTCATAGCCGGTATAGCGGACGGTGATGCAATCGTCTGCGGTCTCGGCGACCGGGAGTGTATTGCTGCCCTCGAACCACTCGACCTCGCCGTCCTCGGCCAGCAGTGCCCAGTGATAGAGCTCGTGTCCATACAGGGAGATGTCCTTCGCGGGAACGTACTTGGAGCCGGTATCGACCGTCGGGAAGCTCTTGTGGCGGGTGTAGGTCAGCGGGTCGAACTGCGGACGCTGTGCGGGTTCTGCGAGCTCGACGGCCGGGTTCCGGGTGAGGTCGAAGGTATCTGTCCAGTAATCGAGATCCAGGCCGAGGCCACGCTCGCTGAACGTGATCGAAACGGTGTCGCCTTCCTCAAAGATATAGGGCTTGTCCTCGCTCATGCCGTGGGTCAGCAGGTTGCCGTTTCTGTCCCGGAGGTACCAGACATAGTACTTCTGGCCGCAGAATCTTGTGGCATAGACCTCGCCGAGCTTGGACGAGGAGCCGACACGGCTGCCGCCGAGGTAGTCGTAAACGCCGTAGCCGATCGCGATCAAAAGGATCGGGATGAGCAGGAACAGCATCTTATAGGCCGGGTGTACTCTTGGCTTTTCGTCATAGAGCATATATCTCTTATCCGTCATTTGAATTCGCCTCACTTTCAAGCTTTGCAAGGACGTTGAATGCCTGACGCAGGCTGCTGACGCCGAAAATGCGCAGGCTTCTGGTGCTCTTGGGGAGCGCCGGAAGGGACGGCTTCGGGACGATGCAGACCTCGAAGCCCATGTGTTTGGCCTCCTGCACACGCTGGACGATGTGGGAGACATTGCGGATCTCCCCGGCCAATCCGACCTCGCCGATGGCAAGGAGCTTATCGGGGAGCGCCTTTTCCGTCAGGGAGGAGTAGAGCGCGAGCGCGACGGGAAGATCGCCTGCCGGTTCGTCGAGCTTGAAGCCGCCGACGATGTTCAGGTAGACGTCTAAAACGCCGTAGTTCAGGCCGAAACGCTTTTCCAGAACGGCCAGCAGGAGGGACATGCGGTTATAGTCGAAGCCGGTCGCGGTACGCTTGGGGGCGGAGAAGCCGCTCTTGCTGACGAGGGTCTGCACCTCGGCAAGGATCGGGCGGGAGCCTTCCATGACACAGGCGATGCAGGTGCCCGACACGCCGAGCGGTCGGCCGGCCAGGAGCATCTGGGAGGGGTTCTCGACCTCGCGGAGGCCTTTGTCCTGCATCTCAAAGACGCCGATCTCATTCGTGGAGCCGAAGCGGTTCTTGACCGCCCGCAGGACGCGGTAGCTCATGTGGCGTTCGCCCTCGAAGAAGAGGACGGTATCGACGATGTGCTCCATGACCTTCGGGCCGGCGATGGCGCCGTCCTTGTTGACGTGGCCGACGATGAAGGTCGGGATCTCGAGCCTTTTGGCGGTGTGCATGAGCAGGTTGGTACACTCCCGCACCTGGGTCAGGCTGCCGGGGGTGGAGGAGAGCTGGGTGATCTGCATGGTCTGGATGGAGTCGATGATGACGACATCCGGTTTGTTCGATGCAATGGTATCGCAGACCGCCTGCACGTCCGTTTCGGTGAGGATGAAGAGGCGGTCGGATCTCACGCCGAGCCGCTCTGCCCGCAGGCCGAGCTGGCGGGCGCTCTCCTCACCGGAGACGTAGAGGACGTTGTGGTTCTCGCCTAAAAACTGGCAGATCTGGAGCAGCAGCGTGGATTTGCCGATGCCCGGTTCGCCGCCGAGCAAAACGATGGAGCCCTTGACCAGGCCGCCGCCGAGCACTCTGTCGAGCTCGCCGCAGCCGGTGCTGTAGCGGACTTCCTTCTCCATGCTGATGTCGCCGATCTTTCGGATACGTCCGGAGAGATCGACCGGTTTCCGGCTCCCTCCGCCGGCAGCGGTGGGGAGCTCTGAGGAGAGCACCTCCTCCATTGTATTCCATTTGCCGCAGCCGGGACAGCAGCCGTTCCATTTGCTGCTGACATGGCCGCATTCCGTGCAGATATATTCGATCCGGTCACGCTTGGGCATGGGAATCCTCCTCTTTTTGGGGTGTAGCGTTTTTGTCGGCTTGCGCCGACTTAGGAGGGGCTGCTCGCCCCTCCTAAACCTCCCTCGGCAGGAGGCTGAGCCTCCTGCACCTGCATCTTTGTTCTATGCTGGGTCACTGATATTATTATACTACAGGAAAATCAATTTGTCAATAGCATTTACGTTTTATTGCGGGAGAAAGCCCCGGCTGAACCGGGGCTGTTGGTTACTGATTCTCCGTGTTGTTATCGGTCTTGTCGAGCGATACGCGGTTGTCCTGTGTAGGTGCAGCAGGATCCGGGAAGCCGTTCTCACCGATCGGATTGCCCATTGCATCCTGGGTCACGCCGGGCATATCACCGGACGGTGCGCCGTAAGGATCAGCCGGAGCTGCCGGTGCGCCGTAGGGATCAGCCGGAGTAGCCTGTGCGCCGTAGGGGTTGGCCTGGGTGTTGTAGGGATCGGTGGTCGTACCGAAGTTGTTGCCGCCGTTGAAGCCGGGGTTCTCATAGGTGGTGTTGCCGAAGCCGGTGCCGCCGAGCTCTTCCTCGGTCGCAATGCCCATAGAGAGCATCTTGGCGCGCATGCAGGTGTAGAACTCTGCCATGGTTGCCTCATAGTACGGCTGTACGAAGTAGATGCCGACTACGCAAGCCAGCAGGCCGAGCAGGAACCAGCCGATGAAGCTGAGCTGAAGTACGAACAGATTCCACTTCTCGCCGTCCATGGTCTTCTTGGAGATCTCGAAGGCACGATCCTTGCTGAGGAACGGGTTCTCGGCGAGGAGGTACGGGATCAGGAAGTATTCATACGCTTTGATGATGCCCGGGATGTAGAATAGCAAGCTCCACAGCATGATATAGAGCGATCTGAAGAACATGACCTTGACGGTCGCTAAGTATTTGCCGTTGCGGAAGTTGTCGAACAGTTTGCCGAAAGCCTGGTCGCCGTTGCGGGCGTCGTAGAAGTACTTGCACTCGCCGACGCGGACGATGTTGCCGAGGAATGCCTGGAGTGCCAGCGCAAATGCCATAGCAAAGACGAAGACAACGAGGCAGATCATGATGATCGCGATGACTGCACCCGGATCCATATCGCTGTCAGAGCCGGAACCGGAGCCGGAGTTGGAGAGCGAATTGGAGTAGCTGCTGGAACCGCCGCTGTATCCACCGCCGCCGCCGTTCGCACCGAGGATACCCGCTACGAAGGTAACGCCAAGAGCCGGCCAGTAGTAGTTTTTGACCGAGTTCCATGCGTTTTGCTTCAAAAGACTATTTGTCCACATAACATGTGACCCCCTTATGTTTCTATCGCAGGATACCCTGCATCTTTATTGTAAATCAAATTTACATAAAAGTCAAGCCTTTGCGGGGCGATTTTCCATAAATGACGATACCGGAATACCTACACTTTACAGATTTGTACAATACGACCAGAAAGGCTGCTGCTATGCTCCAAAAAGGCACAGGGTGCGGCGGATTTTTGGAATTTTTAGCGGAAACCTCTTGCATTTCCGGCGGAAATGATGTATAATAGAAATGATGGGCATAGGCCCACAAGAAAAAAATCAGGAGGTCATTTATTATGGCATTAGTATCTGCGAAGGAAATGCTGAACAAGGCTCGCGCCGGCAAGTATGCTGTGGGTCAGTTCAACATCAACAACCTCGAGTGGACAAAGGCGATCCTGCTGACCGCACAGGAGCTCCAGTCTCCGGTCATCCTCGGCGTATCTGAGGGTGCAGGCAAGTACATGACCGGTTACAAGACCGTTGTTGGTATGGTAAAGGGCATGATCGAGGAGCTGGGCATCACTGTTCCGGTGGCTCTGCATCTGGATCACGGTTCCTTTGAGGGCGCAAAGGCTTGCATCAATGCTGGCTTCTCTTCCATCATGTTCGACGGCTCTCATCTGCCGTTCGAGGAGAACGTAGCTAAGACCACCGCTCTGAAGAACACCTGCGATGTACTGGGTCTGTCTCTCGAGGCAGAGGTCGGCTCCATCGGCGGTGAAGAGGACGGCGTTATCGGCAAGGGCGAGTGCGCTGATCCCGAGGAGTGCAAGACCATCGCAGATCTG
The DNA here is from genome assembly GCA_017828885.1 of Oscillospiraceae bacterium. Lineage (GTDB taxonomy): Bacteria > Bacillota > Clostridia > Oscillospirales > Ruminococcaceae > UBA3855. The sequence goes on from JAGADP010000341.1 coordinate 5,558, forward strand.
GGCGTTACCATGCTGGCTGCCGGTATCGGCAACATCCACGGCAAGTATCCGGACAACTGGGCTGGCCTGAGCTTCGAGACCCTCGAGGCTATCAACAACAGAGTCAACGAGGGCAGAGAGACTCCCATGCCGCTCGTTCTGCACGGTGGTACAGGTATCCCGGCTGACCAGATCAAGAAGGCTATCTCCCTCGGCGTTGCCAAGATCAACGTAAACACCGAGTGCCAGTGGGCTTTCCAGAAGGCTACCCGCGAGTACATCGAGGCTGGCAAGGATCTGCAGGGCAAGGGCTTCGACCCGAGAAAGCTGCTCGCTCCGGGCTTTGAGGCCATCAAGGCAAAGGTCAAGGAGAAGATGGAGCTCTTCGGTTCTGTCGGCAAGGCTTAATCATATTGCAAAGGC
>JAGADP010000342.1 GCA_017828885.1 Oscillospiraceae bacterium
CCTCGTCCCAGTCGTCGCCGCCGAGCTCCGGGTCGCCCTCCTGGTCAATGACCTCATAGGGTACCTTGGTTTCATCATCATTGGAGCGTACCCAAGCGGCATCGAAGGTACCGCCGCCGAGGTCAAACACGAGAATGTCCTCATTCTTCTTGTTGCGGGCGCCGAAGTATTCCACCGCTGCCGCCACCGGCTCCGGGAACATCGTCCGCACGACAACGTGGTTGCCGTTGGGCAGCACGATCGCGGAAATGGCCTCATGGATGTGGTTCTTCTGCGGCTCCGAGAAGCCGACCGGTACGGTGCAGACGGCCTCGATGCGGAAATCGTCCGCAAAGTCGATCTGGTAATTCTCCTTCGCCACACGGATCGCATCCGTCACAAGGTGCTGGATGATCTCGGTGATGACATCCTTGACCGTGTACTTGCGGTCGCCTGCCTCGAGGATGACGCCCTTCTCGTTCAGACGGCGCTTCACAGAGGAAACGACCTTGCCTGCCGTGCGGGAATTCTCGAGCTTTCTTGCCGCAATGCGTCCGTAGGCCTTCTGCTTGCCGTCGTCAAAGAACAGCGACGGGATGGCATAGGTCTCCGTGACCGGGATCAGAGAACGGATCTCGTCACCCTCCAGATAGCTGCAAAAGCTGAATGTGGTACCGAAGTCGATACCGATCGACAGTGTTTTTTTAAGCTCCATTTCGTTCTCTCCTTATCATTTCGGGATCCGGCTGTTCAGGAACGCCGGTTCTCTATATTGATCTGCCTGCGGATGCCGGCATTATTGACTGTATCCTCCGCCTCAAAGCTGAGCTGCAGCGATTCATTGAGCGTGAGCGTCTCCTTGACGGGCGTCCCCGCGGGAACAGGGGAGGGCCGCGTCAAAATCGCGGTCAGCACCTCACGTCCCTGGTAGATGGCGGTATAGGGGATGCCGCCGATCACGGCATAGCAGCCCTTTTCGTAGGGATCGCTGCTCTCTTTCAGCACATCCGTCTCGTAGATGCCATAGATGCTGCGCCGCCGCCGTTCCTCCGGCAGATTACCCATCACGCTGGCACCGTCTGCGGAGGCCGGGAGCGGATCGTTTTTCCTGATGAAGATGCGGAGCAGCGGTTCATCCGAGCGCTGCGACACGGTTTCCACAATGCCGTAGCCGTGCGGGGCAATATTGGCGAGCCCGGGGAGCTTTTCCGTCTGTGCTGCCGCGTCGGCCAGGATCGCCGCGCCCTCGGCGATCGCCCTCTCCGGGTGGAAGCACCGGATCCTGGTGTCCTTCGGCAAAATGTGCGCCGCGCGGATCGAAGCCTCGATCTGCGGCATGTAGCTGCCGCCGCCGGTCAGGATCAGACTGCCGATCTTCTTGTCCTTCTGCCGTTCGGTGATCCGCCGTATAACGGAAACGGCATATTCCGCCAGATCCAGCGATGCTTCTTCAAACTGCTCACGGGTGATGCTCAGCTCGATGTAATTGCCTTCGTTTTCGATCTCGAGACTGACACGTTCGGCCTCGCTGAGCTGTTCCTTGGCATCGACGGCATAGGTCTTGAGCCGCCGCCGCAGCGCCGCAGAGGTGGGCTTGCCCATCTGCTCCCGGAAGGCTCTGCCGAGCAGTCCGGCCATGACCTCATCCCACCGGCGTCCGCCGAGCTCGCGGTCGCCGTCCTGGTCGATCACGCGGAAGGGGACATCGCCGTTTGGTTCATGCTTCACGAGCGCCACATCGAGCGTGCCGCCGCCCAGGTCAAAGACGAGCAGATAGTCATCCGCCTTGCCGTGCTTGTCGAGGTAGCGCACCGCCGAAGCGACCGGCTCCTGCACCACGCTCTTGACCTCCACGGTCGTACCATCCGAGAGCTTGACGGATTCGAGTGCCGAGCGCAGCACCCGCACCTGTGCCTGGTCAAAATCAACAGGTACCGTCATCACGACCTCGAGCACATCCGGCGAGAGCGCATAGCTTTCCCGGAGCATCGCCGCCGCATCCTCGAGGAACCGCGTCAGCATCCGCTGCACGATGTCGGAGGGCGTGTATTCCTTGTCGCCGAGCATGAGCCGCTGTTCGAGGAGCTTGGCCTTGATGCACTCCACGCCGAACTGCGGGTGATTTTTGAACCGCCGCTGTGCATCGGCGCCGAACAGCTCCGTCTTGCCGTTATTCCAGTACAGCGTCGGGATGCCGCGTGTGGCATAGCGCGTGGCGACGAGCGACTGCACCTGCTTCTGTCCGCTGCTGTCCACGCCGTGTACAAAGCCGATATAGGTGTAATTGTGACCGAAGTCCAGACCGATCGAGACCTTCATACCGCAGATCCTTTCCACGCAGAGCAGAACGGCCGCTCTGCGTTTTTGGCATATCCATAACTAATCCTCAAAACGAGAACAGATAAAGCAGGTTAAGGGGCGCAGCCCCCTTAACCCCTTTCCTCCCCTCTTGCGGGGGAGGGGCAAGCTTTATTTGTCCATTGGGTAAAAGGGAGTAGTATCAATAACTATGTATCATTTTAGCATATTTATACAAAAAAGTCAAGGCAAGTCCGGCTATCATTCCACAAGTGCCCGGAGTTTTGCGATCTCTTCTTTTTCCTCCTCGGTGACGATGCCGTCACTGAGCGACATGATCCCGCAGCTCAGCAGGACCAGCTCCCGGAAGGACGCCGCCAGCCGTGCATTGATCGACCGCAGGAGCTTCATGCTGTCGATGATGAGCTTCTCGTTGGAGATGCTGTGCAGCGGTGTTTCGAGCCCGTCAAGCGCCTTGTCGAGCTCTTTCTGGGTATAGGTGAAGCCGAAGAACTCGTTGAGGTAATCGACCTCTGTCTGGCTGACCCAGCCGTCGGCGGTGATGATGCGCAGGATCATGATGAGCAGCTCGCGGGTGTAGTAAGCGCCCATATCCCCGAGGTTTTCGACGCTCCAGTCGCCCTCCTCCTGCACGGCATCGCAGCCGATGAGGAAGCGCTCGTATTTCAGCTTGAAGCTCTCGGCATATTCCTGGATCTTGCTCATGGTGATCTCCTCCCGTTTTATCAGAATTCTGATTTTATTATAGCATAAAAACGGCGCATTTGTCAATGAAAACAAATGCGCCGGAATGGTTGCTTTTTAATCACTTTCGAGAAGCGAGGGCAGTATCCACAAATCGGTAACATACCCCTCATCGCCCAACAGATTTGCTGGAATGGTTTCAGATTTCAGGCCATCAATTGTCGATTTTGGAACAGTGAAAGAAATCACCTTTGCTTCTGAGCCGTCCTGCATATCAGCAACAGCCCAGTACTGGATTTCTTGATATTTGTCGTAGCCGTAGTCTTGTACTAATTTTTCTATGTTGAAATAGTTCTGCCTGATTGTTGCCTGATTGCTGTAGGATGGTCTGATTTTGGCTTTTATAACCACATAAGTACTTGTTTCTGTTAGATCAAGAAGATCACCAAATCTAATAATATCATCCTTGGTTTTGATTTCTGTGGATTTTTCCGTCACTTCTTCAGTAGTTTCAACGGGAGCTTCGGTCGTTGCTTCGGTTTCAGGTTCTGTAGTCGCTTCCGTCAGCTCTTCGGTCGTTGCTTCGGTCGGTTCTTCTGTTGTTTCTTCCGTAGTGATCTCTTCCGTTTCAGGCTCTGTCTGTATTACGATGCTGCTGTCCGGAAGGCTCGTTGTTTCAGATGACTTGCTATTGCCAAAAATGACGGAGATGAAAGCAGCAAAGAATATGATCGCTAAGAAAATAATGGGAAGTGCTGCGGCAATAGCAAGGGCGATGATACAACCTATCGGAAAAGAGGACTGCTGTGCCCCGCAGTTAGGACAGTTCTTGGCTCCGAATGGAATCTGCTGCCCACAGTTTTTGCATCTTTTGGTCATCGCCATAAGATCACCCCTTTGAATTTATTATCGCAGTAAAGCTTGCTTCAAGAGCAAGCCTCCCTTGATTTAGTAATATTATATCATAATCAACCGAAAAAGTCAACTGCTTTTGTACCGAAACATTCATAATTGTTGCATCTAAATGTGGTAAACTATTATTTAATGGAGGGTACAAATATGGTTGACTTTGGTGCAAAACTAAAAAAGCTGCGCATGGATGCCGGAATGACGCAGCAGCAGCTTGCGGACAAAATCTGGGTAACCAAAACCAGCATCAGTTATTATGAACTTTCTGACCGGATGCCCTCCCCCGAAGTCCTCGTCAAGCTGGCGGCAGCCTTCCACGTGACGACCGACTACCTCCTTGGTCTGGAAGATGAGAAAAAGTACCTCGATGTGAGCGACCTCCCCGCGGAGGACATCGCCCTCCTTGAACAAATGGTGGATAGGCTCCGTAAACTGCGCCGGGACGAATAATGTCCCGGCTGTTTTTGTGCTCGAAGCAACCTGCCCGCAGGGGCTCCCCGCTTGTTAAATACTTGACAAATTCTGTTTTTAGGTGTATAATACTTATTATAAGCTTTATCCCTAAAAAGCACAAAAACGGAAAGGAATGATCACAATGGGTTTGACTCTCACAGAAAAGATCCTTCGTGCGCACATCGTTGACGGTGAGCCGGTCAAGGGGCAGGAGGTCGGCATCCGCATCGACCAGACACTGACCCAGGACGCCACCGGTACGATGGCATATCTTGAATTTGAGGCAATGGGTGTGCCGCGTGTCCGCACCGAGCGCAGCGTGGCCTACATCGACCACAACACCCTCCAGAACGGCTTTGAGAATGCCGACGATCACCGCTTCATCGGCTCCGTTGCCAAGAAGCACGGCATCTACTTCTCCCGTCCGGGCAACGGCATCTGCCACCAGGTACATCTGGAGCGCTTCGGCATCCCGGGCAAGACCCTCATCGGCTCCGACTCCCACACCCCCACCGGCGGCGGCATCGGCATGATCGCCATTGGCGCAGGCGGTCTGGACGTTGCTGTTGCAATGGGCGGCGGCGCTTACTACATCACCTATCCGAAGATCGTCAAGGTCAATCTGACCGGCAAGCTCTCCCCGTGGGTAGCTGCCAAGGACGTTATCCTTGAAGTCCTCCGCCGTCTGTCCGTCAAGGGCGGTGTCGGCAAGGTCATCGAGTACACCGGCGAGGGCGTCAAGACCCTCTCTGTTCCGGAGCGTGCCACCATCACCAACATGGGCGCAGAGCTCGGCGCTACCACCTCCATCTTCCCGTCTGACGAGATCACCAAGGCCTTCCTCGAAGCACAGGGCAGAGGCGAGGTATGGAGCGAGCAGAAGCCTGATGCCGATGCCGAGTATGACGAGATCGTAGAGATCAACCTCTCCGAGCTCGAGCCCCTCGCAGCATGTCCGCACTCCCCGGACAACGTCAAGTCCGTCAAGGAGATCGAGCAGGAGAAGGGCGGCAAGCTCAAGGTGGATCAGGTCTGCATCGGTTCCTGCACCAACTCTTCTCTCCTCGACATGATGAAGGTCGCTCACATCCTGAAGGGCAAGACCGTACATCCGGACGTGTCCCTTGCCATTGCACCCGGCTCCAAGCAGGTGCTCAACATGATGGCTGACATGGGTCTGCTCTCCATCATGATCGACGCAGGTGCCAGAATCCTCGAGTCCGCATGCGGCCCGTGCATCGGTATGGGTCAGTCCCCGAACTCCGGCGGTATCTCCCTGCGTACCTTCAACCGTAACTTCCTCGGCCGCTCTGGTACCAAGGACGGCCAGATCTATCTGGTAAGCCCTGAGCTGGCTGCTATCTCCGCTATCACGGGCTATCTGACTGACCCGAGAGAGATCGGCGAGATGCCGGCATTCGTCCTCCCGGAGAAGTTCACCGTACATGACAACATGATCGCCCTCCCGGCTTCCGAGGCTGAGGCAGATTCCGTCGAGATCCTCCGCGGCCCGAATATCAAGCCCTATCCGGAGACCGCGCCGCTCGAAGCTTCCATCACCGCTCCTGTATCTCTGAAGGTAGAGGACAACATCA
>JAGADP010000343.1 GCA_017828885.1 Oscillospiraceae bacterium
CGCCGGACTGCTTCTTGTGCTTGCCCTCTGCCTCGACCTTCTTGCGGATGGTCTCGCGGTAGGCGACCTGCGGCTCGGAGAGCTTGACCTCTGCGCCGAACTTGGCGGAGAGCTTGGCAACGGCGATCTCGAGGTGCTGCTCACCCAGACCGCTCAGGATCATTTCCTTGGTGTTCGGATCCTGTACATAAGTCAAAGTCGGATCCTCTTCTACCAGACGCTGTACGCCGGCAGATACCTTGGCTTCATCGCCCTGGTTCTTGGCGCGGACTGCCATCGAATAGCAGGCATGCGGGAAGGTCGGCATTGCCACCTTGACAACGCGATCCGGTGCGCACAGGGTGTCGCCTGTGAGAGCGCCGATCTTGACAGCAGCCACGATGTCACCGGCCTCAGCGGTCTTGACCTCGGTCTGCTTCTTGCCGAGCAGGGTGTAGAGCTTGCCGATCTTCTCCTCGGCGCCGGTGCGGGAATTCACTACAGCGGCGTCTGCGGAGAGCTTGCCGGAGAGCACCTTGATGAAGCTCATCTTGCCGACGAACGGGTCAGCGACGGTCTTGCATACCAGTGCTGCGAGCGGAGCGGAGGCATCGCACTTGATCTCTGCGATGTCATCGCCTGCCTCAGCCTCGGCGGGTGCTACCTCATCGGCAGCGGGAACGAGGAGCGTGAACTCCTTCAGCAGCATGTCGATGCCGGCGAGCGTTGCTGCGGAGGTGCAGACAACGGGGGTGATGAGACCCTTGTTCATGCCGGCGTGGATGCCGTCGATCAGTTCCTTCTGGGTGAATGCCTCGCCCTCGAAGAACTTCTCCATCAGTTCCTCATCGGTCTCTGCAACGGCCTCGGAGATGGCGGCTACCAGACCCTCAAGACGGTAGTCGTGCTCGGTGGTCACCTCGGCGGGCATTGCGACCTCAACAGCCTTGCCCTTGGCGTCATAGGTATAAGCCTTCATCTCGATGAGATTGATATAGGATACGATCTCGCCCTTCTCAATGACAGGGACAACGACCGGGCATACGGTCGGGCCGAATACGGTCTTGAGATCGGTCAGGACATTGTAGAAATTGGCGTCCTTGTCGTCGATCTTGGTGATGGCGAACATGGTGGACTTGCCCTGTGCCTGCGCAGCAGCGTAAGCCTTGCGGGTGCCGACGGCTACGCCGGATTTTGCGGATACGGTGATCAGAACAGTGTCCGCCGCGGTGATACCGGAGAGCTGCTCGCCTGCAAAATCGAGGATACCGGGGGTATCGAGCAGGTTGATCCAGTTGTTCTCATAGGCAAAGCCGGCCAGCTTGGTGGCAAGTGAGCCCTTGCGCTTGATCTCCTCGGGATCATAGTCACATACGGTGGTACCGTCGGCGATCTTGCCGAAACGGTCGGATGCGCCTGCTGCATACAGCAGAGCCTCCGCAAGCGATGTCTTACCAGAGCTGTGATGCCCGGTCAGCGCAATGTTCTTGATGTTGCTTGCATGGAATTGGTTCATGAGTGGTTACGCTCCTTTGCAATAAAATATGGCCGGCCGCATGCTTACGGCTCAACGATATTCTCATTATACCATTTATGAATAAAATTTGCAAGCAAACAGGACGATTTCTATATAGTTTACATGATAGTTAAACTATCTTTGTGCAGTTTTACCAAATCCAGACCCGTTCCGGACGCTTTGTGATCTGCAATGTTCAGATATTACCCCCGAAAGCGGCAAGGATCTGCTGCCTGGCTGCATCGAGCAGGGCGTCGGGATCGGCGCCGTAGAGGTCGAGCCCTTCTGCCTTGAACAGCTTGCAGTCCGGGATGCCGTAGAACCGCTGTGCAAGCGCCTGCACATAGTCAAAGCCATAGGTATCCGGCGCAGCCGTCCCGCCGGCGGTCGTCACGTAGTAGAGCTTCTGCGCATGGCAGAGCCCCTGCGGGATGCCGTCTTCGGTGTAGCAGAAGGTCAGGCCGATCACGTTGATCTGCTCGAAATACTGCTTGAGCGACGCCGGGAAGGAAAGATCCCAGTAGGGCGCGGCGATCACGATGCACTCCGCGGCGGCAAACTGCTTTGCCAGAGCGAAGAGCGGGTCGGAGAAGTCCTGTGCGGCGATGCCGCGGTCGCGCCGTGCCAGAAAGCTGGCATCGGTCACGGGGAAGGCGATCTCCGAGAGCTTCACATGCGTCACATCGCCGTCAAGCTGTGTGAGCAGGAGCTGTGCCAGCTCTGCCGTGCGGGACTGCGGACGGACGGTCGCATCGAGATAGAGGATCTTCATGCTGCACCTCAGTTCATGCGCAGGAGCGCTGCTGCCCAGCCCTCCTTCTCGCGGACATCGACCTTCTCGAAGCCGGCGGTGGTGAGGGTGTCGAGCACCTCGTCTGCGCGCTCGATGATGATGCCGGAGACGATCAGGTTCGCACCGGGCTTCAGGAAGCCGCGGAACAGGCCGGACATAGCGATCAGGACGTCTGCCACGATGTTGGCGAAGATCAGGTCATAGCCCGTGCCGAGCTTTTCGCGGAGGGCAGTGTCACTGATGATGTCGCCGCAATAGGCCGTGTAGGTGTCGGCGCCGATGCCGTTTTTGCCGGCATTCTCGATGGCGGTGCGGACGGAATTGTCCACGATGTCCACGGCTGTTGCTTCTTTTGCACCGAGCAGCATCGCGCCGATGGACAGGATGCCGCTGCCGCAGCCGAGGTCGAGCACGCGGTCATTTTCGTGCAGGACATTCTCCGCCAGCTCAAGGCAGAGGCGGGTCGTGTGGTGCTGGCCGGTGCCGAAGCTGGACGCCGGGTCGATCTCGAGGACAGTCCTGCCCTCGCTGCCGGCGGGGATCTCCTCCCACGAGGGCTTGATGAGGAGCTTCTGGCCGATGAGGAGGGGCTTGAAGTACTGCTTCCAGTTGTTCGCCCAGTCCTCCTCGCTGACATTGCCGCAGGTCAGCGCAAGGCTGCCGTAGAAGGCGGCGTTCTCCCCTGCCCGCAGACCTGCCAGCATGGTGCGCACGCCGTTTAACTGCTCGGCGCCCTGTGCATCGTCCGGGAGATAGAAGGTCACGGTCGTGTCACAGTCCTTCAGACCCATCAGGTCATCGTCGATGTAGTCCCATTTGCCGTCCTTGTCGTCCAGGAACTCCTGGAAGCTCTCCTTGTCCTGGATGGAAAAGCCCTTGACGCCGTGGTCGGTCAGCAGTGCACAGAGCGCGTCTACGGCGGGTGTCTCGGTACGGATCGTTACTTCAAACCAGTTCATATTCATCCTCCTATGATTGATCGTATGGTCTTGGATGTTCCGGGAGAGGGATCACTGCGTCTGGATCCTGTCCTGGTAGAGCTCGTACAGGCTCTTGCCCTGATCGGCGGGGTTGATGTCCACGTCGCGGGCGCTGTCCTTCCATGGGGAATCGTTGCCGAGCATGGCAAAGGCCAGATTGTGCTGCTCCCACTCGAAGGCCATGTCCTCCGGGGTGCGCCAGCCCTGCATGTCGGCGCTGTGGATCGGGTGCTCGTTACTGAGTGCCGTGCAGATGAGCACCATGTCCGACTGTGCTTCGATGCGGTAGGAATTGATGATCTTCCAGTTGTCCGGCGTGTAGACCGCCTCGAACATGGCGCCGTTGTAGTTGAATTCGTAGTTCGTCCCCTCGCCGTCCGTGTCCGTGAGAGCGACCTCCTCCACCGAATGGAGCAGCCCTGCGGTATAGGGGGCTGTCGGGGCTTCGGTCGTGGGCTCGGGCGGTTCGGTCTCCTCGGGCTCTGTCTCCTCGGGGACGGCTTCCGTGGGGGCTTCGGTCGGTGCATCCGTCAGCGCCTTCTCCGGGTCTTCGGTCGGGCGGGACACAAATGTGGCCGCTTCGGTCGAGGGCTCGGTGGTGACGGCGGCGGGGATGGATTTGGGTGCGGTGCCGCAGCCGGTGCAGAGCAGCAGCACGGCGGCAACGATGCAGATGCGTTTCATCGGGCATTCTCCTTTTCAACAGCAGCCACGACCTCCGGCATGGAGAAGGGCTGCGGGAGCGGCTGGATCTGCGGCGGGACGGCGATCTCCGGCGGCGCAAAGGCATGGTCGCAGGCACGCAGCATCGGCAGATCGAACGCGCTGTCGCCGATGCCGAACGTCAGGGCATTGGGACAGAAGCACCGTGTGAAGCGGCGGACGGCTTCGCCCTTGGAGAGGGGCTGCGGGATGCAGTAGATCTTCTTGCCGCTTTGCAGCACGTCCACGCCTGTCCCCTCGCAGATGCGTTCCAGTGCGGGGCGGCAGGTCTCGTTCTCCGTGCTGACATAGATCAGGAAGGGCAGCACATCATGCACATGGGCGTGCTCCTCCGTTTGCAGGAGGAAGTCACGCACCTGCTCCAGCACAGGCTGGAAGGGCTCGGCAAGGTCTAAGGAATCCGCCGTCCATGCGGCATCGGGCTTGCCGTCCGCATACAGGAAAGCCCCGTTGCACAGGAGCGCATAGCGGTAGCCGAGCGCCTCCTGCAAGGGGGTGAGCCGTGCATACTGCTGCTCCGTGCGGGTCGTCAGCGGGACAAAGAACCGGTCTGCCCCGGCGCAGAAGCTTTGCAGCGCGGCAAGATTTTCTTTCAGGATAAAGCTCTGCTCCCGCCCGTTCAGGTACTCCATCACGAGCGTTTCGCCCGGGAGCGGGTGGCGGTGGGAATAGATGACCGTCTGGTCAAGGTCGGAAAATAGGATCTTCATGTATTACCTCACATTTTAAGCCGCCGGTGCGTGCCCGCACAGGGCAGACGCACACAAAGTCTAATGCAGATCCGACTGCACTACGTGCGCTGATAGAATGCTTGAAGCCGCCGGAGGACGGCGGTCTCTGCATTGCAACAGAATGCAGCCTTTGCATAGCATTGGCTGCATACGGACACAAGAACCAAGCCCTCACACTCTAAAGCATAAGATGCCAGCGGGGGCTCCCCGCTACTCATCATCCCTGTTTTTCAGCATTCTCAGTTTGGTCGAGGAATACACCAAAACAGGGATGGCAAGCAGGTTAATGATCCCTAATACCCGCTTCGCCATATCAGGCAGTTCCAATGAAGTCCAATCGCTGACAACAATGACCAGCGTGACACAGGAAATGATCAATAAGCTGATGCTCCAGATGATCCTGATTTTTTTCTCCATTCCTATCAACCTCCATTCATTGGTCTTTATCGCACAAACACAGCAAAGGATGCTGAAAGATACGGCTCCGGGCTCAGGTATCTGCCAGGTTTTTGATCAGCCCGCAGGCACGGTAATGGCGGAAGGGATAGACCTCGAGCTCGATCTGCTTTTCCTCGGCAAGCTGGTAGATATGCCCTAAAAATGCCGTATCGTCAAGGCTGTGCACCAGAATTTTCCACGGGATGCGGCGGAGCAGGACGCGGGTCGTCTCGCCGATACCGGGCTTGACGAAATTGATGTCCGCAATGCCGAAATGCCGTGCGATCTCCTCCACCTCTGCGATGGGCGAGCGGTCGGAGACGGCTTCCTCCGGGAAGATATAGTCGCAGCCGAACTGTGCCTGCACCGTGTCAAGGAACAGGTTGGACATGTCGGCGGATTCGTAGGCTTCGTAGTACATGGCGCCGTGGAAATCGTCCTCGCCGATGATGTCGCTGCGGCAGAATGTCCGGCTGATGAGCCCGGAAACCGTCGAATTGAGGCAGGAGCTCGGGATGAGGAAGTCCTCATGCGTCCCGCAGAGGGGCGTCACGCCCGCCGGGTCGGAGAGGACTGCCACACGGTCGTCCACGCCGGGGAAATCCTGCATCGCTTCGCGGAGCTGGTTCCGGATGGCGCCCTTGCCCGTCCAGCCGTCGATGAACTGGATCTGCTTCGGCTCGTAGCGGTCGAGCAGATAGCGCATGGCGTTCTTGTCGATGCCGCGGCCGCGGATGATGGAGATGGTGTAGTGCGGGGCGTCGATGCCGTGGAACTGCTTGAGATAGCGCCGGAGGAGGATGCCGATCGGTGTACCTGCCCGTGCCAGGGAGACAAGCACCACATCCCGGCCTTTTTCGGCAAGGATGCGCTCGGCGATGCATTCGGCTGCCTTCGCCGTCGGGGCGGCGTAGCGTTCGAGGGCAGTCAGGAATGTCCGCTTGTAGACCTCGGAGGGAAGGCTCTCCTTCGGCAGCATTTCGGAATAGTGTACACCGGACTGGATCCGGCGCTCCCGCTCGGCATTGTCGAGGGGCTCCACCATGCCGGTGATGTCCTTCAGCAGCATGGTCACGTCTTGTTCGGAATAGCTTGTGCGCATGTTCAACCTCGTATCAGATAAAATTTCTCACAGTTCTTGGCGAATGCCCCCGCCAGCGTCTGCATGGCGAGCCGGCACTGTGCATCGTCTTGGCTGTCCGTCACGACAGCCACGGCGTCATAGTCCCGGATGTTGTAAAGATAGGTCACCCGCTCCGCTTCAAAGAAGCTGTGGAGCTGCACGCCACTCGGGCAGGGGTAGCCCTCTGCCTGACAGATGCCGATGGGGCTGCGGGTGGTGGCGTGGGTGAAAACGGAGAGCCCCGGGCGCTCCTGCGTCAGATACTGCCCGACTGTGAGCGCCGGGAGCATGCACTCCTCCGTGCCGAGCAGGAGGATCTTTCCCTGCGCCGGGAGCTCTGACAGAAGATGCTGTCCGCATTCCTCCGTGAACTGGGCAAGGGCATGTTGCATGGCGCCTGCGGTCGTGCCGGTGCGGAAGGCGGGGAGCCTGTGCTGTGCGGTATACTCTGCATAGTCCGCGTCGATCGGCTGTGCGGGGACGGGGGGCGTGACGGTCATATCGCTGACCATCCCCTCAAAATCCCGATCCTCGACAGGCACGAGCGACACAAAGCGGATGTTCTGAGCCGCTAATACCTGACGGCGCTCGTCGCTCAGGCGGTTGAGGATCGAGCCGATGACGAATTCCGTGTCGTGCAGCGCCGGGAAGTCCTCCCGGAGCACGGCGATGATGTTCTCGATCGTCCGGCCGGTGGAGATCTCGTCGTCGATCATGATGATCTGGCGGTGTTCGCCGGTCAGCGGGTCGCAGGCGATCTGCTGGGTCACAGCATGGCTGTGCTCCTCCCGGAATTGTAGCATCCGGAAGGAGCCGCAGTTCTCTCTGGTCGTCTGGACATAGCGGGTATCGGCGCCGAAGCAGAAGGCAGCCGCACCGCTGATGGCGGTCGCGGTCTCTGCAAAGCCGATGATGAGGGAGGCATCGGGCGCCTCCTGTCTGAGCAGCTCGCCGAGTGCCTGCATCATGGCAAGCGCATCCTGCGGGGCAACAGGCACATGCTTGGCCTGTAACGGGTCAACGAGCAGATAGCTGCGTTTGGCGTTGTTCCAGCGTCTTGCAAGGCGCAGAACGTCCTGTTCCTGATAGGTCCTTGTCATAAGAATTAGTTGTCCTCCGGGATGATGAGCGGGGTCTCCACATGGGTGATCTTCTTCTCGCGGCGGTCGATCGTCCACGGCTTTTCGATGCCGAGCAGACGGTTCACGGCGATGTTCGGGATGTTGACGCCGGACGCCAGGCAGGCCATCTGGATGCCGCCGGACATGCGGGTGTTGACCTCGAGGAAGTACGGAACGCCGTCGAGGTACTTGAACTGGATGTTGTACGGCGTTTCAAGCGGGCAGATCCTGTGGAAACGCTCGCAGAGCTCGAGGATGTCCGGATCGTAGGCGATACGCTCGACGCGGGTGTGACCCTTGTAGCGCGGCAGAATGATGAGGCCGTTTGCCGTGTTCAGGCAGTCGGCACTGATCTCCTCATCGGGAAGATAGGGCATCACGATCATCGGGGAGAAGTGGTCTACCTCCTGCAAGGCCGCCACGGCGTCCTCGTAGCTCATGCGGGTGGTCTGCTTCTTGAACAGCGCCGCATAGCCCTTCTTCACATTGTCGATCAGGCGGTAGCTCTTGCCGCCCTCGTCGCGCTCGAACTTGAAGCAGATCTTCTCAAACTTCTGAGAAAGGCGCTCGTAAGCCGCCTGGAAGCCCTCGGCATTGGTCACGACCTCATAGTCCGGGACATTCAGGCCGGCATCGGCAAATGCCTCATAGGCGCGGGTCTTACAGTTGAGCAGCTCGACCTTGTCGTAGTCGTCGATCAGCACCTTGACGCCAAGCGCCTCGAACTCCGGCTTGTGACGGCTGATCGCCATCAGGCGGCGGCGGGGCATGAAGACGTCGATCGCATGCTCCTTGCAGAAGTCCAGTGCGAACCGGACATATGCCGCCTCATCGAGCACGGGCTCGGTATAGAATTCGTCACAATGTACCTGATAGCCCGCATACGGGAATTCGTTCGTGCCGATGACGTAGAAGTCCGGCTCATCCTTGCGGAGCATCGCGATGATGTTGTATGCCGTACTGAACCAATGGTTCAACCAGATCCTTACCACAGTAACACCTCATAATTCCGGGCTTTTTGCCCTGTTTTTTTGTCGGCTTGCGCCGACTCAGGAGGGGGCTTCTCGCCCCCTCCTAAACCTCCCCTCGGCAGGAGGCTGAGCCTCCTGCAACTGCATCTTTTATTGCTTTCCTTGCAGCCAGCAGACAAATTGAGAGAGGATATTGTCATAGAATTGCTTATCGTTCACGGCCATCAGATCCGCCATGCGGGAGAAGCCCGTGTTGTCGCAGCGACGGCCAGGGAGCTCATCGACCTCTTGAAGGTAGGAGAACAGCAGGTCGCCGATGCCTACGAACTGGATGAAGACATTCAGCTCGGCGGAGCGGCGGATGACCCGGTCGGAGAGCGTTCTGTCCTCGTTCTCGCCGTCCGTGATGAACAGCACGAAGGTCGGCGTGACCGGCTCCACGAGCGGTTCAACTTGCGTGCCAGTGCCGCCGAAGCCGTGGTCGGTATGCTCCCGCACGGTCGTGCCCTCGGTGATGGCGCGGAGCACCGGCGCATAGCAGGTGCCGCCCATCCGGTAGCCGGCAGGGGCGATCGTGTTTTCCACGTAATGCTCGTAATTCTCCGGCGTCAGGTCGGGGAGCCGGCGGAAATCGTTCTGGAACAGGAACACCTCGATCCTGCCGTTGTCGTCGAAGCTCATGCCGAGCGGGACAAGGCGGGCGAGCGTCTTCTGGACGGTGCCGTTCTCGTAGAGCGGACGCATGGAGCTGCTGTAATCGAGCGCGACGACGACCTTGGCCTGGGTATTCACAAGCGGTGCACCGGTACGCTTTCTGATGTCGGTGATTCGCTCCGAAAGCACCTGCGCATGGCCTTTGAGCGTCTCGCCCATCTCCGAAAAAGCCATCCTGATCCTGCCGAAGAGCTGCGTTTTTTCTGGTGCAGGTGCAGGCTGGGGCGGTGCCGGGGCGGGAACGGGCTGCGGTGCAGGAGCGCTGTCGTCGGCCTCCTCGCCGCCGAAATTCGCCAGCAGGTCGGAGAGCCCGCCGTTGAAGCCGCGTGCCACGGCGTTGACGCGCCAGATGCCTTTCCGGTAGATCTCGAGGCTGATGATGGCACGCTCGTTCAGGAAGTCCTTTCCGTTCATGATGAGCTCGAGCACGGGAGCGCCGTTCTGGACGATCTCGACCGTGTGCGCCTGGATCTGCCCCATGCGGCCGTCGCCGTCGATGCTGACGGTGAACACGAGCTTGTTGATGGCCGCCGGGAGCTTTGCGAGCTGCACGTCAAACTGCGCCGTATTGCCCTTTTCGGTCAGAGTGATCTCCCCGGCCGGCGATGCGAGCTGGTTGTAGAAGACCATGTACCGGTCGTCGGAGAGCTTTTCATCGGCATCCACGCCGAAGCAAGTCGTATCGTATACCGCGCCGCCCAGTGTGGTGATGCGCACCTGGAGCGGCTGGCCTGTATCAAGATGATCATCGAGCTTTGCCCGATAGCCGCGCTGCATAATCACGTTCCGTTCCTCCCATCCTGTGCCGTACAGGCAAGATCGCACAAAGAATGCATCGCATTCTCTCTGCGCTTTCGCCTGAAAAACAGCAGAGCAGCCATCCAAAGATCAACCCGCTCTGCTGTTTAGGGACTCGTGTTACTTGAACCGTTCGGCCAGCATGCGGATTCCGTTATCCTGTGTGGCCTGACCGATCGCATTGAACTTCCAGGCACCGTTGTGACGGTACAGCTCGCCGAAGATCATTGCGGTCATATTGTCGTAATTCTCGGACAGATTGTAGCGGCACATCTCCTTGCCGGTGTCATCGCAGATGCGGATATAGCAGTTGCGGATCATGCCGAAATGCTGCTTCCGGGATGCTGCCTCGAAGATGTTGACAACAAAGATGATCTTGTCATACTCCGCAGGAAGCTGCTGGAGATTGACCATGATCTGCTCGTCATCGCCCTCGCCTTCACCGGTGAGATTGTCGCCCATGTGCTCTACGGCGCCGGTCCTGTGTCTCAGATTGCCGAAGTACACAAGATCCGTGCTGCTTGCAAATTTGCCGCTCTTACGGAGGATCGCGGATGCATCGCAGTCGATGTCCTCGGTCGTGGAAAACATGGCCTTGAAGAAGCCGCCCTTTTCCGGCTGTGCTTCATCCCAGCCCAGGCCGACCATGACGCTTGACAGCGCACCGCCGGTGTCCTTTTTCAGCTCGACCTTCTGTCCTTTTTGCAGACTAACTGACATAATTAGCCTCCTTAATCAAGATGGACCTCCCCGGAGAGCTCCGGGGAGGTCGCCGGTAGATCAGACGTTAACGCCGAAGTTCTGGCACAGTGCGAACAGACCGCCCTGGAAGCCGCTGCCGATGGCGTTGAACTTCCACTCGCCGTTGTTTCTGTACAGCTCGCCGACAACGATCGCTGTCTCGATGGAGAAGTCCTCACCGAGGTCATAGCGGATGAGCTCCTCGCCGGTAGCCTGATCCAGAACGTGGATATAGGCGTTGCTTACCTGGCCGAAGTTCTGGCGACGCTCGTCAGCCTCGTAGATGGTAACGGTGAATGCGATCTTGCTGACATTTGCCGGAACAAGGCTCAGGTCAACGTTGATGACCTCATCATCGCCCTCTGCACCGCCGTTGGTGTTGTCACCGGAGTGAACAACAGAGCCGGAGCTGTGGGTCGTGTTGCTGTAGAATACGAAGTCAGCATCGGACGATACCTTGCCGTTCTCGCCGCACAGGAATGCGGAAGCGTCGAGGTCGAAGTCAAAGCCGCCGTCGTACTTGTTGGTGTCCCAGCCGAGACCTACGATCAGCTTGGAAAGACCAGCTCTGCCCTTTGTGAGATCAACCTTCTGACCCTTGGATAAACTTACTGCCATGGTAATTACCTCCTAAAAAGAAATTTGGATTTATGATAACAGGCTAAGTCCTGTTATTCACTTTTTTTGCCTGCACCCATGCAGAGCTTGCGGATGATGTCGAGCGGGATGACCATGAAGGCCAGGCCGAGACAGATCAGCCATGTCTGCCATGTCAGGGGCTCAACAGCAAGTGCCTTGCCGCCGAACTGTACGAAGATGAACTGGAGAATGAACAGGCCGCCCATAACGAGCAGGAAGTTCTTGTTTCTGCCGAGGTTCTCAAAGACATTGATGTGCTCGGTTCTTGCATTGAAGCCGTTCCAGGTGATCGCCATCATGAAGGTAGCGAACAGAGCGGCTCTCAGATAGGTGAAATCATCTCCACAGCCGAACAGATCACGGAAGAACGGTACAAAGCGGATGGAAAGACAGATCGCTGTGATATAGAGACCTGCCAGTACGAACTGGATGAACATCGGCTTGCTGACGATGCTTGCCTGACGCGGGATGGGCTTGTCCTTCATGTATTCCTTCAGCGCAGGCTCGGAGCCGAATGCGATGGCTGCGAGGGTGTCCATTGCGAGGTTGACGAGAAGGAGCTGTACAACGGTCATCATCTGCTCGCCGTTGTCGCCGAGGAGCGAACCGATGAAGCAGGTGAGCACGGCTGCCACGTTGACGGTCAGCTGGAAGATCAGGAACTTCCGGATGCCCTTGAACATCGTTCTGCCGTAGAGAATCGCCTTTGCGATGGAGGAGAAGTTGTCGTCGAGGATGGTGATGTCGCCGGCCTCCTTGGCAACTTCGGTACCGCTGCCCATTGCGAAGCCGACATCGGCTTTCTTGAGGGCGGGAGAGTCGTTGACGCCGTCACCGGTCATGCCGACAACATAGTCAAGCTCCTGGGCACAGCGCACCAGACGGCTCTTGTCGGTCGGGAGCGCTCTTGCCACAACGCGGAGGTTCGGGATGGCCTTTTTCAGCTCATCATCCGAAAGCTCGCCCATCTCCTGAGAGGTGAGAGCCACATCGGTCTTCTCCTTGAGCAGGCCAGCGTCCTTAGCGATGGCAACGGCGGTCTCCTTGCGGTCGCCGGTAACCATAACGACCTGGATGCCTGCCTCCTGTACCTCGCGGATGGCATCGACTGCCTCCTTGCGGACATTGTCTCTGATGCAGAGCACGCATACAAGCGTGAGGTCGCCCTCATCGCTCTCGCCGTCTCTCTTGGCAACGCCGAGCAGACGCATCGAGCGGGCTGCCTGCTCGTCGATGTACTGCATGAGGTAGCCCTTCTCGGTGAGCTCCTTGCGCTTGCCGTTTTCGTCGATATAGTGTGTGCAGCGATCCACGATACGCTCCGGTGCGCCCTTGACATAGGTCTTGAACTCGCCGTCGCGGCAGATGGTGACGCTGGACATCTTCTTGGTGGAATTGAATGCGTTGAACTCGCGGACTTCTTCCTTGTTCATCTGGCCATCGGCCTTGGAATCCACGAGGAATGCCATGAGTGCACGGTCGGTGCTGTTACCGCCGATGACGTGGCCGCCGCTGGCCTGTGCGCTGTTGTTCAGACCGATACCGGTGACAACATCGAGCGCCAGCTCCGGACAGAGCTTCTCAAAATCGTCAAACTTGGTGACATTACCGGTCACGAGCTCGACAACGGAAAGACGACCCTCGGTGATGGTACCGGTCTTATCGCTGAACAGAAGGCTCAGGCTGCCGGCCGTCTCCAGACCGTTGATCTTGCGGACAAGGACGTTGTCCTTGGTCATCTTCAGGCTCTGGAAGGAGAGCAGAATGGATGTCAGCATCGGCAGACCTTCCGGTACGGCACAGACGATGATCGTTACCGCTACGGTGATGGCGTTCATCAGGAATTTCAGCCAGCCGATACCGTCGGTCGGGAGCTCACCCTTGATGGCGGCACTGACGGTAACGCCGACGATGATCGCGATCGCGCCGATGTAGCCGAATGTCGAGATCTGCTTTGCCAGCTTGGCCAGCTTGACCTGGAGAGGTGTCTGTCTGGTGTCTTCCTGTACCTCGAGCGCGAGCTCGCCGAACAGGGTCTTGTCGCCGACTTCCTTGACCTCCATGTAGGCCTCGCCGCCGCAGGCAACGGTGCCCCTGTAGGCATAGTGCTTGTTGAGCAGATCCTTGACCTCGTAGGTATCGCCCTCAGCCATCGGACGCTTCTCAGCTTCCTCGGTCTCGCCGTTCAGGGCTGCCTGATCGACCTTGACCTCGCCCTCGACGATCACGCCGTCGGCGGGGAGCTTGTCACCGGCCTGGAGGAACACGATGTCACCGACAACAACGTCGCTGACGTGGATCTCCTCGAGTACGCCCTCGCGGACGACCTTGGCCATTTCCTTGGCTTCTTCCTCCGCCTTGAGTGCGGAAGCCTTGCCCTCCTGCTTGTTCTCACTGAATGCCGCTACGCCGTTGGCAATGAGGATGGCGATGAGCACGCCCAGCGGCTCATACCACTCGGTATCTGTCTTGGCAACGCCTGTCTTGTCGAGGATGAAGAGCACGACCTGCACGGCAAATGCCACGAGCAGGATCATGATCATCGGATCTGTGAAGCCCTCGAGGATCTTTTTCCATAGTGGGTCAGGCGGGATCTGGGTCAGCGAGTTATCGCCATGTTTCTGGCGGCTTTCCTCGACCTCTTTTTTCGTAAGTCCGTTCAGCATCATAAACCTCCTACATAAATGAATATATCTTTTCTGCGGGATATCGGCATTTATTTGTACTGGAACATAGAGGCTGGAACGTTAGAATATCTAATATCTCACTTCATAATTATAGCATGATTTAGGAAAAATGTCAATTCTATTTCCGCACCCCGGGGGTACTCCAACGTAGAAAACCTTACATATTATTTGTTGATTCTGCACAATTATGTGCATAGGACTTCGCCATGTAGCAAAAAGCACACCCCTGCATGATACGCAGGGGTGTGCTTGCAATAACGATCTCAGGCAGCAGCGCCGGGCTTTCTGCACTTCTTTACGACAAAGCGGATGATGTGGAACAGGATGCAGAGCGCCTCGAACAGGCACAGGGCGGTGAAACCGTAGCCGATGTACTCCAGGCCGTTCATATCCATGAACGACGCTCTGCCCGGCTGTTCGATGATCCACTTGTGTTGGTTGACCAGACTGGCGATGATGCCCCAGAGCGGCAAAGACAGGGCGATTTAGCAGGCGTGCCACACGAGCAGGGGCTTTGCCTCCGGCTTGGTCTTGACACAGTGGACAGCGTACCAGACGAACAATGCCACCGGCGCCAGAAGGAACGCAATTGCGCCGACAGTGCAGCTATCGTTGAGGATCCATTCATCGAACATGTCTGCAAACAGCAAGGGCAGCCAGATCAGCACTGCCGTGCATAAGCCGCCGAGGATCTGCATTTTGTACTTCATAGCGTACCTGCCTTACTGCACGAATTTCGGCATGAGCTGGAGTTTGTGCAGATTGTTCCGGTGCATGCGGTCGATCTTTTCCTTGAGCTCCGGCTTGTCGGAAAGGTCGGTCAAGCCGCGGATGTAGCGGTCGAGCTCGGCATAGGTGAAGCCGAGGTTCTCCTCGTCCGTCTTGCCGCAGAGACCGTCGATCGGTACCTTGTGGACGAGCCTGTCCGGCAGGCCGAGCAGCTCGCCGATCTGGAGCACTTCGGTCACGGTCAGGTCGGACAGCGGGGAGAAATCGCCCGCCGCATCGCCGAATTTCGTGGAATAGCCCACCCAGTCCTCGGAGAGGTTGCAGGTGTTGACCACTCTGCCGCCTACACAGGCTGCCACGGCGTAGAGCGTGGTCATGCGGATGCGCGCAGGGGTGTTGATGATCGCCTGCTGGGTCGGCTCGATGTGCTTGGAGAGCTCCGCCATGAAGGTGCTGACGGTCTCGCCGATGTTGATGATCTTGTGCTCGATGCCGAGCGTCTCGACCAGGAGCTTGCTGCAGTCGATGTCCGCCTGCTCGCCCTGGGGCATGAGCACGCCGAGCACTCTGTCCTTGCCGAGCGCCTTGACGCAGACGGCAGCGGCGATGGAGCTGTCCTTGCCGCCCGAAATGCCGATGACGGCCTTGGTCTCCGGGGTGGCGTTCTCCTCAAAATAGACCTTGACCCAGTTAACGAGCCTGTCAAGGGTCTCCTGTGCGTTAAAATTCTGCATGATTTCCTCCTTTTGTGTATGGGATGGATAAGACAAGGCCCCCTCCCCGGACGGGGAAGGAGCCGGGGTAGCTCGTGATAGGCGCTTATACGTTGTAGATCATCTCAGAATAGGTCGGGATCGGCCATGCGGACTGCGGCATCATGCGATCGACGGTGTCGGAGATGGTGCGCAGGCGCTCCATTTCGATGAAGACATGACGGCGGAAGTACTCGGCCTGTTCCTGGATGCCCTTGATGTCGCAGGCGGTGTTGACCAGCTCCTCGAGGGTGTAGATGGAATCATAGAACGCATCTGCGAGGTCGCTCAGCTTGCCGGCGATCTCGGCTTCCGTTGCGGCGGAGATGCCGATGCGGTTCTTCACGTCCACAGCCTGTGCCAGCTTCTGGATGTACTCCAGTGTGGCCGGCAGGAGCTGGCGTCTTGCCATCTCGATCATGGTGCGTGCCTCGATGCGGAGGGTCTTGGAGTACTTCTCGAGATGGATCTCGGTTCTGGCGCGGACCTCACTCTCGTTGAAGATGCCGTATTTTGCCAGCAGGCGGACGTTCTTCTCATCCGTGTAGTGCGGCATGGCATCCACGACGGACGGATAGTTCGGCAGGCCTCTGCGGGCAGCCTCGGCGACCCATTCCTCGGAATAGCCGTCGCCGTTGAAGATGATGCGGCGGTGCTCCTTCAGCACTTCCTTGAGCAGCTTCTTGACCTCGACCTCGAAATGCTCGCTGCCGGCGAACGGCTCGAGCTTCTCGGTGAACCAGCTCAGCTCCTCGCAGACAATGGCGTTGAGCAGGAAGTTCGGGCAGGCGATATTATCGGAGGAGCCGACCATGCGGAACTCGAAGCGGTTGCCGGTGAAGGCGAACGGAGACGTCCGGTTGCGGTCGGTGGAGTCCATCGGGAAGGACGGCAGTGCGTTCACGCCGATCTCGAAGGCGCTCGTCTGGGTCTTGTAGACGGTGTCCTCCTCGATCGCTTTCAGAACGGCATCGAGCTCCTCGCCGAGGAACATGGAGATGATCGCCGGGGGCGCTTCATCGGCGCCGAGACGGTGGTCATTGCCGGCGGATGCTGCGGAAAGGCGCATCAGGTCGGCATATTCATCTACACCCTTGATGAGGGCACAGAGGATCGTCAGGAATTGCAGGTTCTCCATCGGGGTATCGCCCGGATCGAGCAGGTTCTGGCCGTCATCGGCTGCCATCGACCAGTTGTTGTGCTTGCCGGAGCCGTTGACGCCCTCGAAGGGCTTCTCATGCAGCAGGCAGACCAGGCCGTGACGGAGTGCCACCTTCTCCATGACCTCCATCGCCAGCTCATTCTGGTCGGTGCCGAGGTTGGAGGTGGTGAAAATGGGCGCCATCTCGTGCTGTGCGGGGGCTACCTCATTGTGCTTGGTCTTGGAATAGATGCCCAGCGACCAGAGCTCCTCGTCCAGATCGGCCATATAGGCGGCGATGCGGGGACGGAGGTTGGCGAAGTACTGGTCATCGAGCTCCTGACCCTTGGGCGGCTTTGCACCGAAGAGGGTGCGGCCGCAGAGGATCAGATCCTCGCGCTGGTCGAACATGGCCTTGTCGATGAGGAAGTACTCCTGCTCGGCGCCGACGGTCGTGGTGACTCTCGTCACGCGCTCGTTGCCGAACAGCCGCAGGAAGCGGACAGCGACCTTGCTCAGCGCCTGCATGGAGCGCAGGAGCGGGGTCTTTTTATCAAGCGTCTCGCCGGTGTAGGAGACGAAAACGGTCGGGATGTACAGGCTGCCGCCCTTCACAAAGCAGTTGGAGGTCGGATCCCATGCGGTATAGCCGCGGGCGCTGCTGGTCTGGCGCAGGCCGCCCGACGGGAAGGAGGAGGCATCCGGCTCACCCTTGACGAGCGCCTTGCCGGAAAATTCCATGATCGCCATGCCCTCATCTGCAGGAGAGATGAAGGAGTCATGCTTCTCGGCGGTGGAACCGGTCATCGGCTGGAACCAGTGTGTATAGTGTGTGGCACCCTTCTCGAGCGCCCAGTCCTTCATGGCGTTGGCAACGGCATCGGCCGTGGGCATATCGAGCTGCTCGCCGTTGTGGATGGTCTGCATGAGCTTCTTGAATACGCTTTTCGGAAGCCGCGCACGCATCACCTTTTCATTGAACACATTACAGGCGAACATTTCCGGGATCGGTTTTGTCATAGCTATTCCTCCTGACTGAATTTCAGAATACCCTACATATTTCAGAATACCCTACAATTATAGCATTTATGGGGTAGTTTGTCAATATATATGCGCGGATTTCGATTTTTTGACTATGTGGGCTCCACTGTTATGAAGGGGATTTGACAGACGAACAGACTGAGCCCCCTTCCCATGCAGGAAAGGGGGCTGTCAGCTTGTCGAGAAACCCCGGTTTCTCGCTTCGGGTGCCCCCTCCGCCGCCGTTCGGCGGCACCTCCCCCGCTTGCGGGGGAGGAATTTTTGGCGGTGCTGCGCACCGCAGCCGCTTTAGGGGCTCCGCCCCTAAAAACCCCGTTTTGTGCCTTCGGCACTTTTTTGACAGACTGAGAAGAGCGGCGTAATTTCGCCGCTCTTCTTTTGGATCTTTGGTTAGTCAGTCTCGGGATACTGTGCCGATCAGTTGCAGGTGTAGTTGAAAACCTCACAGCCTACGCCGTTCTGCTCATAGTCAGCCCAAACCGCCTGGCTGCCTTCAAACGTGATGGAGCCGGAGCCGTTGGTGTACTCAACCACAGACTGAGACATGGTGCCGTCCTCGTTGTAGAAGAAGCTCTCGCAGTCGCAATCCTCATAGTCCAG
>JAGADP010000344.1 GCA_017828885.1 Oscillospiraceae bacterium
GACGGCACCCACACGCACACCTGCACCGTCTGCGGCTATGCAGAGACTGCCAAGCATACCTTCGGCACCTGCACGGACAACAAGGACGGCACCCACACCCATACCTGCAAGTACTGTAACTTTGCGGAAACGCTTGACCACAGCTACGGCGACTATGTGAAGAATGCAGATGGCACACATTCCCGCACCTGCAAGGACTGCGGCTCCGTCGAAACGGCAGCGCACAACTTCACCGCCTACACCGCCGGGACGGATGGCAAGCACACGCACACCTGCAAGGACTGCGGTTTTGCAGAAAGCGCCTCCCACAATTTCGGTTCCTACACCGACAACAAGGACGGCACGCATACCCGCACCTGCAAGGATTGCAGCTTTGCGGAGGTGACCGACCATACCTACGGTACCAAGTACACGATCACCAAGGATTCCCACTCGCTGACCTGCACGAAATGCGGCCATGTGGAGACGGTATCGCATAACTTCGGTGCCTGCACCGACAACAAGGACGGCACACATTCCTGCGTCTGCGCGGACTGCCGCTATGTCAAGACGGCTACGCACAACTTCGGGAAGTATGTCAAGAAGGACGGCGTCTATGTCCGCACCTGCGCGGACTGCGGCCTGACGGAGCGGCTGCGCGGTGATGTATCGCCGGATGGCAAGCTCGATGTCCTCGACATCATCAAGCTCCAGCAGTTCCTCCTCGGCAAGACCGGCACGGGCGTGACGGTCGAAGCGGCGGACATGAACGGCGACGGCGTGATCGACATCTTTGATCTGGCACTGCTCAAACGGGCGGTACTCGCGCAATGACATCCTGCACCCCACGGAGGTTTCCGTGGGGTGCTTTTTGTCGCGCTTATCCGGCGTTCTGCTGAGAAAAAACCGCCATTTCCTGCGGGGGCTTTTTGGATATTTTCCCGAAACGGCCTGTCATGGGTTGCAATCGGCTTGTAAATATGGTATAATAACTTGTGTATACCCACATCCACGCCGTTGGGTCTGAACGGCACCTGAGTGAAGATAGAGAGAAGGAGACGAGGCATGAATACGGATCAATTACTGTGGTTTACCAAGGAAGCGCCCGATTTTGACCACGCCATCCCGGTCGGCAACGGCAGGATCGGCGGCATGGTGTTCGGCGGCGCAGCCCGGGAGCTGATTCGGCTCAATGAGGATTCCATCTATTCCGGCGGCAAGCGTGACCGCCTCAATCCGGATGCCTTTGAGGGCATGACCGAGATACGCAAGCTGCTCCTCGAGGAGAAGATCCCGGAGGCAGAAGCGATCGCTTTCCAGAAAATGCAGGGCGTGACGCCCAATTCCCGGCACTATATGCCTTTGGGCGACCTGACGATACGCTTTGCCTTCACCGGCAAGGCAAGAGATTACCTCCGCACACTCGACCTGACCGAGGCCGTGGCGGCGGTGAACTTTCATGATGATGCCAATGTGCAGTTTACGCGGGAGGTCTTTGTGTCCTTTCCGGCACAGCTCATGGTCATCCGCATGACCTGCGATACCCCCGGCAAGCTGGAGTTTTCCGCATCCCTTGACGGACGCGAGGACTACTACGACGACAACCGCCCCGTGGAGAAGAATGTCATCCTCTACACCGGCGGCACCGGCAGCCGGAACGGCATCTTCTTTGCGGCGGGCATGACCGCGCTGGCAAAGGGCGGCACCGTCCGGACGGTCGGCAATGCGATCCGGGTGAGCGGTGCGGACGAGGCGCTGCTGCTGCTCTCGGCGGAGACGAGCTTCTACTGCGGCGATGCCTATTGCGAGAAGGCGCTCGAACGGCTCCACGCGGTGATCGACACGGCGGAGGACGTTACGGAGCTGTTCACAAAGCTCCGTGCGGAGCATGTGGCGGATTACAAGGCGCTGTACGACCGTGTGCGCCTGACCTTGCAGGACAACAGCGAGGGCGCTGCCGAAAAGCTCCCCACCGACGAGCGCATCAGCCGTCTGCTGGGCAATGCGGACGATGACAAGGAGTGCATCGCCCTCATCCGCGACAACAAACTGGCGGCGCTGTACTTCCACTATGCGCGCTATCTGATGATCTCGGCGAGCCGTCCCGGGACGCAGCCGATGAATCTACAGGGCATCTGGAACGACCAGATGCAGCCGGCGTGGGGCAGCCGCTTCACCATCAACATCAACACGGAGATGAATTACTGGCCGGCGGAGGTCTGCAACCTCTCCGAGTGCCATCTGCCGCTCTTTGACCTCATCGAGCGGATGCGGCCGGAGGGACGGCGCACGGCGAAGGAGATGTACCACGCCAAGGGCTTCTGCTGCCACCACAATACGGACATCTGGGGCGACTGCGCACCGCAGGATCTCTGGATGCCGTCCACCATCTGGCCGATGGGCGCCGCATGGCTCTGCCTGCATATCTTCGAGCATTACCGCTTCACGCAGGACAGGGACTTCCTCGAAGCGCATTTCGATGCGATGTGCGAGGCGGCGGAGTTCTTCACCGACTATCTGTTTGAGAACAAGCACGGACAGCTCGTGACGGGGCCGTCTGTATCGCCCGAGAATACGTACATCACCGAGAGCGGCACACGCGGCAGTCTCTGCATCGGGCCGTCGATGGATACGCAGATCATCACCGTCCTGTTCCGGGACGTGATCGAGGCCTCCGGGCTGCTGCACAAGCGTGAAGAACTCGCTGAGCAGCTTTCCGCGATGCTCCCGAAGCTCCCGCCCATCTCGGTCGGCAAGTACGGCCAGATCATGGAGTGGGCGGAGGACTATGACGAGGTAGAGGCCGGACACCGCCACATCTCGCAGCTCTTTGCGCTGCATCCGGCGGATCTCATCATCCCGCAGCGCGATCCCAAGCTGGCGGCAGCAGCCAGAGCCACCATGATCCGGCGGCTCATCCACGGCGGCGGCCATACCGGCTGGAGCAGCGCATGGATCATCAACATGTGGGCAAGATTGCAGGATGCGGATATGGTCTACGAGAACATCCGCAAGCTGCTGACCCATTCCACGAACCCGAATCTGCTCGATTCGCACCCGCCGTTCCAGATCGACGGCAATTTCGGCGGTGCGGCAGGCATGGCCGAAGCACTGCTCCAGAGCCACGGCGGGGAGATCAACCTCCTCCCGGCGCTGCCCAAGAACTGGCACGACGGCTCTGTGACCGGACTGCGTGCGAGAGGCGGCTTCGAGCTCCTCAGCATGAGCTGGAAGGACGGCAAGCTGGTACGTGCGGAGCTGCTTTCGCACAGCGGCAACCCGGTCGTGCTGCGGGCGGCAGGCGTCATCAGCATCAACCGCACCGACGACACCCGCGTCAGCGCCGAGCTGCGTGACGGGGCGGTCTGCTTCAACACGGAGCCGGGTGCGAAGTATATTATCACTGCATAATGCAGCCTTTAATAGATAATTAAGATGCAGGTGCAGGAGGCTCAGCCTCCTGCCAGGAGTCCAGAGGGCAGCGCCCTCTGGTAGGGGTTCAGGGGGCAAAGCCCCCTGAGTCGGCGCAAGCCGACTGCCTTACACGCACGATAGATAAATAAAAAGGGGAGACGATCATGGTAAGAAAATACAGGCTGCTGTCAGCGGCGGCCGCATTGTTCCTGATGGGGCTGATGTTTCTGCTGGTCTATGCCAAGCAGCATACCCCACGGGATGTGAAGCAGACCTTGCTGGAAGCCGATTCCGTATCGCCCGCCGAGGCGACCGGGGATCTTGTCCTGCTCGAGACAGAGACCACCACCGAGTACCCGATCCCGAGCTACCCGATGGTGGAGCTTTCGGTCGATCCGGTGGAGCCGACCGAGGCGGACATCAAGGTCGAGGCGGAGGCATGTGAGTTCTCCGGCTCGCTCGAGGTCGAGGACAAGCGCGCAGGCTATTCCGGCGACGGCTATCTGGCGGGCTTTTCCCAGACAGAGGGAGATTCCTGCTCGGCGACCATTGAGGTGCCGGCATCGCAGCATTACGACGTGACGATCAGCGTCTGCGCCGACCAGCCGGTCACCAATGCGCTGCTGCTGAATGACGAGAAGATCGGTGAATTCACCATCAATGAGAACGAACACTTTGTCCGCGTGACCTTCTCCGGCGTGTACATCAAGGCGGGCACGGCCAAGCTCTCCATCGAGGAGATGGACGGCTTCTTTGCCCTCGATTACTTTGAAGTGTCGAATTATGACGAAATGTACTCGATGCAGTACGGAAAGAGCTATGAGCTGAGCGACCCGAAGGCTTCTCCGGGTGCCAAGAAGCTCATGAAGTTCCTCTCTGACAACTACGGCAAGAAGGTCATCACCGGCCAGCACTGTGCAAGTGCCGCAGACAGCGAGATGGAGCTGATCTACCGCATGACGGGCAAGTATCCCGCCATCCGCTTCGGCGATGTGGAGGGCTATTCTGCCAACAGCACGGCGGACGGCGGCGACATCATCGGCGCCTGCGAGAGCTGGGCGGAGAAGGGCGGTATCGTCGGCCTGATGTGGCACTGGGATGCGCCCACCGGCGTGAGCAGCGTCTATAAGTCCGAGACAGAGTTCTCTCTCATGGATGCACTCCCGCCCTACAAGGTCATCAACGACATTGTAGAGCCCACTGCGGAAACTACAGCGACCGAGGCCACCGGTGCTACCGAGAAGACGATCGAAAAGACCGCGCCGACCGAGGAGACAAAGGTCGACTACTCCATCCTGACAGACCCGATCGAGCCGGAATTCATCCAGCGATTTGAGTTCACCGTAGACGTAGCAACGCTGAAGCCCGAGGAGATCCGCAAGCTCGTGGAGGACGGCAAGCTCTCCGCCGAGTGCGAAGCGCTCATCCAGGACATCGACAATGTATCCGAGACGCTCAAGCCCCTGGCCGAGAAGGACATCCCCGTTCTCTGGCGTCCGCTGCACGAGGCGGGCGGCGACTGGTTCTGGTGGGGCGCTGACGGCGTGGAGCCGTACCGCTGGCTATGGGATACGATGTACCGCCGCATGACGGAGTACCACGGTCTGCACAACCTCATCTGGGTATGGAACGGCCAGAGCGAGGAGTATCTGGTGGATCAGTACGACATCGCTTCGCTGGACATCTACCTGAACCCGGAAAAGCCGTTTGGCAGCCGCTATGAGCAGTTTGTCAGCCTCTCCCGCATGACCGGCGGCGAGAAGATGCTGGCGATGAGCGAGAGCAGCAGCGTACCGGATGTGAACCTGATGTTCCGCGACAACACGATCTGGAGCTATTTCGGGCTCTGGTACGGCGAATACATCGTGGACGAGAACGGCATGTACACCGAGATGTACACCAAGGCGGAGGATCTGGTGGGGCTTTACAACTCCGAGGCCGCCGTCACACTGGACGACATGGCAAAATCGAATTGAGTATCAGGCTGCTGCATCCGGAGGGGTGCAGCAGTTTTTCTCATTGACAGCCCTCGCCGGATGTGCTATAATGAATGCAAAGCATTCATTATGAATGATACCCTTGCAGATACGCAGATCGAAGA
The DNA here is from genome assembly GCA_017828885.1 of Oscillospiraceae bacterium. Taxonomy (GTDB): domain Bacteria; phylum Bacillota; class Clostridia; order Oscillospirales; family Ruminococcaceae; genus UBA3855. The sequence continues at coordinate 5,495 of JAGADP010000344.1, forward strand.
TCTGCTCCCTGCATATCGGGCAATTATAGCATAACGCTTCGCTTATATGCTATAATGGGATCAGCACAAAAAATCCGCTTCAAAGGAGTGAATACTATGGATCTTGTCAATCGAGACTACTACAACAGCCGCATCAAGCGCGTGCTCATCTCCGAGGAGGAGCTGCATGCTGCCATTGCCCGTGTCGGGAAAGAGATCGACGCTGAATACGAGGGCAAGCCGCTGCTGCTGGTGAGCATCCTCAAAGGCGCGTTTGTCTTCATGTCCGACCTCTGCCGGGCGGTGAGCATCCCCTGTGAGATCGGCTTCATGCAGGCGCAGAGCTATTTTTCCGGCACCGAATCGAGCGGAACGGTCGAGATCACGATGGATCTGGAACAGGACATCTCGCAGTACCACGTCATCATCGTGGAGGACATCATCGACACGGGGCGCACGCTCAGGCTTGTGGCAGAGATGCTCCGGGACAGGCATCCACTCTCGCTGAAGATCCTGACGCTTCTCGACAAGCCCGACCGCCGGCTCGTGGAGCTGGAGACGGACTGGGCGCTCTTTACCATCCCGGATCATTTCGTGATCGGCTACGGTCTCGATTATGCCGAATTCTACCGGAATCTGCCCTATATCGCTGAGTTTGACCCGCCCGCAAAGGAGGGATGAGCATGGAGAAATTCTTCAAGCTGAAAGAACACGGCACTAACGTCCGCACGGAGCTGGTGGCCGGTCTGACGACCTTCATGACGATGGCCTACATCCTTGCTGTCAACCCGTCCGTACTCTCCGATGCGGGCATGGATCCGACGGCGGTGCTGCTGGCGACCTGCATTGCTTCGTTCATCGGCACGCTCTGCATGTCGCTGCTGGCGAATCTCCCGTTTGCGCTCTCCGCCGGCATGGGACTGAATGCCTACATGACCTACACGGTCTGCCTCGGCTACGGCTATACGTGGCAGACAGCGCTGCTGGCGGTCTTTATGGAGGGACTGATCTTCCTCATCCTCTCGGCGACGAAGGTTCGCGAGGCCATCTTCAACGCCATCCCGATGGAGCTGAAAAAGGCCGTATCCGTCGGCATCGGCCTGTTCATCGCCTTCATCGGCCTGCAAAATGCGGGACTTGTGCAGGGCAATTCCTCCACGCTCGTCTCGCTGGTGGATTTCCGGGGCACCTTCTCCACGGCGGGCATCTGCGCGGTGCTGGCGCTGGTCGGCGTCCTCCTCACCGCCATCCTCTACATCCGGAACGTGAAGGGCTCCATCCTCATCGGCATCCTCGGCACATGGGGGCTCGGCATGATCTGCCAGCTCTGCGGGATCTATGTCCCGGACAACGTGGACTATCACTCGCTGTTCCCGACGCTGGCGATGACGGATTTCACCGCCCTCGGCAACACCTTCGGGCAGTGCTTCCATGTGAACATCCGGGAGGTCGGCATCTTCAACTTCATCATCGTGATCTTCTCATTCCTGTTCGTGGATCTGTTCGATACGATCGGCACGCTCATCGGCGTTTCGGCCAAGGCGGATCTGCTCGATGAAAACGGCAAGCTCCCGCAGATCCGTCCGGCGCTCTTTGCCGATGCCATCGCCACCACGATCGGTGCGGTGCTCGGTACCTCGACCGTCTCGACCTTTGTGGAGTCGGCCTCCGGTGTCGGCGCAGGCGGCAGAACGGGCCTGACCTCGCTGACGGCAGCGGTGCTGTTTCTGGCCTCCATGTTCTTAGCGCCCATCTTTGTCGCAGTTCCGGCATTTGCAACGGCACCGGCGCTGATCCTGGTCGGCTTCCTGATGTTCACGACCATCACGGACATCCGCTTTTCAGCGGCGGATATGCCCTCGGCGATTCCGGCATATCTCTGCGTGCTGGCGATGCCGCTGTTCTACTCCATCTCGGAGGGCATTGCCATCGGCGTGATCTCCTATGTGGTCATCAACCTCGCCTGCGGCAAGTACAAGAAGATCAACCCCGTGATGTACGTGCTGGCGGTGCTGTTTGTCGCCAAGTACATTTTCCTGTAGAAAACTGACAGCTATGAGCGCCCGTTCCGCCGCGGACGGGCGTCTTGTGCAGCTTGGTGACTTTGCACAATTTCTCCCCGCAGCCCTTGACAAAGCGGACAAACTATAGTATACTATTTTATAGAAATGATATGTTTTTATGGAAACAGAGAGGAGGATCCCCCGTTGGCACATAACATCCTGCTGCACCGCCGTGCGAATGCCATCTGGCATCTTCGAGCCGAAGCGGATCTGACAGACCAGGTACTGACCTGCGGAGAAGATATCCTGCGCAGCCGCAAAATGCAGTCCGAGCAGCATTTTATGCAGCACGGCATGACCGATTGTTTTACGCATTCTATCTGCGTGGCGTATATGGCGCTGCGTGTGGCGCGGTTTTTCAGCGCCCGTGTGGACATCCCGAGCCTTGTGCGGGGCTGTCTGCTGCATGATTATTTCCTGTATGACTGGCACGAGAAGGAGATAGCACCGAAGTTCCACACCTTCCGGCATCCCATCCTTGCGTTGCAGAATGCCGAGCGGGATTTCGAGCTGAACCCGATCGAGCGCGACATCATCCGCAAGCACATGTTCCCGCTGTGCTTCCCGTTCCCGAAGTACAAGGAGAGCTTCATCATCACGATCGCGGACAAGTGCTGCGCCGCCAGCGAGATCTGGCATTTGTACTCCCTGTCCAACATCATCCAGTCTTTGCAGGACGGGATGAATGCGAGAGGATTTTTCGGATAATCCGGTTTTCCCTCCCCTCGGAGCAGTCTCCGGGGGGAGAATTTGTTTCCGAAGATTCATTGCTGCGTCATTGACTTTGCGGCAAAGAATGTGCTATACTACCCATGAGAGAAGGTGACTGCGTGGAATTTACCTATCAGGGACGGCGTTACCCCGTGATGATCGAGCGGAAGCGCGTGAAGAACATCAATCTGCATGTCCGGACGGACGGGAGCATCTATGTCTCCGCGGCGCCGCATGTGCCGGAGCGGGTGATCCTCGAATTTATCGAGAAGAATGCCGAACGCATCGCACCCGCGAGCGACCGTATCCGGGAAAAGCGTCAGAAGCAGGCGCTCTCAGACGGTACACAGGTGCCGTGGCTCGGAAAGCCGCTCACGATCCGCTACAGCCCCAGACCCTGCCCGACGGTGCGCGAGGGAGATGTGCTGACGGTCTTTGCAAGGACGCCGGGGGAGGCGGAATATGCCTTCATCCAGTGGCGCAATGCGGAATGCGTGGCACTGTTCCGGGAGCTGAACAAGGAGACCTGCGAGGCGTTCCGGGCGGCCGGCTATCAGGTGCCGTATGCGCGTATCGAGATCAAGGATATGACCTCCCGCTGGGGGAGCTGTACGGCGAAGTCCGGGCGCATCTCCATGAACATCCGCCTGATGCAGTACCCGCTGGGCAGTATCCGGGGCGTGTTCTTCCACGAGTACACCCATTTTCTCCACCAGAACCACAGCGCGGCCTTCTATGCGGTGCTCCGGCGCCTGTATCCGGACTATGACCGCTATGATGCGCTGCTGAGATCGACCTGAAAGGATGATGCACGATGAAAAGAAAGATCGCCGCACTGCTGCTGACGGTATGTGCGATACTCACGCTCCCCGGCTGCTACAGCACGTATGAGACCACCTCGACGGAGCTGAAGATCTTCACCGATGCGCCGGAGGAGAGCGTCACCGAAGCGCCCACGGAGACCGACGCGCTGACAGAAGCTGTCACGGAAGCCGTGACAGAGGCGCTCACCGAGGCGGAGACCGAGGCCCCTACCGAGGAGGAAAAGACCGAAGCGGAGACGGCTGCACCTGCCACAGAAGCCCCGGCCACCGAGCCTGTGACGGACTATCCGCCGGAGGAGGACGAGAGCCTTCCCGCCTCCGTGGAGAAGGACGGCAGCTACACCACGCCGGAGGATGTGGCGGAGTACATCCACACCTTTGGCACATTGCCCTCCAACTTCATCACCAAGAAGGAGGCGCAGGAGCTCGGCTGGAACAGCTCCAAGGGCAATCTCTGGGACGTGGCGCCCGGCAAGAGCATCGGCGGCGACAGCTTCGGCAACCGTGAGGGACGGCTCCCCAAGGGCAAATACAAGGAGTGCGACGTCAACTACGAGGGCGGCTACCGCGGCAGCGAGCGGCTGATCTTCGGCACGGACGGCAGCATCTACTACACCAACGACCACTACAAGAGCTTCACACAGCTCTATTGAGGAGGATACCATGACCAATGTATATGAGCTGGACGGGAGACGGCTCTCGGACAAGGACGCAGCACATGCCTATTTGCAGGAGGTGCTGCCGTTCCCGGACTATTACGGGCAGAATTTAGATGCCCTGTACGACGTGCTGACGGAGGGCAGCGAGGACACGCTGCTGTGGATCCTCCATGCGGAGGCGGTGCATCCGGCCATCGCAGCAGTGCTGGAGGATGCGATGGAGGAGAACCCGTTCCTGACGGTGATCTATGAGGATTCGGATGAGGAGGAAGCCTATGAAGCATAAGTTAAAGCTGCTGCTCGTGCCGCTGCTGGCGCTGGCACTGACGGCGTGCGGCGGTCTGGAAGAGCAGAGCGGCGGCTCGGTGATGCACGACCAGAGCTCTCAGGGCTTTATTGTGGATAACAACAGCGATGCGGCAGGGGAGACGTCCTCGATCCCGGAGGGCGCGCTGGTCGATCAGTCCGGAGATTTTGTCTATGCCGGCAAGCTCCAGCAGATCGGTGATGACGAGAACGGCTACATGAAGGTGCCGCTCGGGTATCTGCGCTTTCAGGATGAGGATGTCGAGGGTCTGACGCAGTACAGCGACACGACCGGCAAGAACATCCTGACCCTCGAGCACTACACGATCCCCTATCAGGATGCGGCGAACAACATGCTCGCCTATCTCCAGAGTGAGAATGTGATCCAGGATATGCAGGGCGCGACCGCGACGGTGGCGGATTACAATTCGCTGCAACTCTACGGGCATTACGATGACGGGTACTATATCGTGATCTGGTTCATCGAGGATCCGGCGAATCCGGAGGGCTCGTCCTACTATCTGGCGATCGAGTTTGATTCCGAGCACAAGGATATTGTTGCATGCTCGTCCTCGTTCCAGACGGCGGAGGATTTCCACAAGACGGAGGGGAAATCGGAGGAATAAAAAACAGACGGCTGCACGGGGGAACTGCGCAGCCGTTTCGTGTCATGAGGTTAAGTACTGCCGCCTTAGGCGGCAGGGAAAAGCCTGCTCGGAGGACAGGTAGGGGACGCTCTCTCTTGCAGCCGCACCCTCTTTCAAAAACAGTCCACTGGACTGTTTTTGAAATTCACCCCTTGCAGGGCGCCTTCGTTTGGAGTACGAGGAGATTTCGCCGTCTGCGGACGGCGACCAAGGGACGCTGTCCCTTGGAACCCTGCAAACTTTTTTTGGAGAAAAAAAGTTTGATCAAAAAAATCATCTTAGCTCCGCTACCGCCAGATACCCCGCCATCAGGTACAGCACCGGATTGCGCACCCCATAGTACCACAGCGCCCCCATGCCCAGCGCCGCACAGAACAGCGCCAGCCCATGCAGGACAGTCTCTGCCGTATTGCTGCCCTCCGTCAGGCAGCGCAGCGCCGTGCCGCCGTCCAGCACCCGGAAAGGAGCCAGGTTGAAGCAGCCCATACAGAGGTGCAGGAGCGCCGTTTCCGGCCGTGTACGGTACAGCAGCGCCGCCATGAGGAGATTGACCGCCGGCCCGCTCAGGCTGATACAGAGCAGCTGGAGCCGCGTCAGGCAGGCCGTATGCGTCACCATCTGCATCCCGGCGGCATGGAACCGGATCTCCCGGATGCCGGCACGGGTCAGCCACATCGCCAGCCCGTGCCCCGCCTCGTGCAGCATGCACACGGCAAGGCATTGCAGCAGCAGCTCTCCGTCGCCCCACAGACAGGCGATACAGACCGCCGCCGGGAAGCCGAAATCCATCAC
>JAGADP010000345.1 GCA_017828885.1 Oscillospiraceae bacterium
GCATCTGCGATTTTTGCTTCAAAGTCAATATGCATCACAAAGACCCTGACGCCTTTCTGGGTGAGTTCCTGCAAAACGGGCAGTAGCTTGTCGATCTGCAAATGCACGGTAGAGGGATGGTAACAGGCTTCTGTATACAGCGTCACGCCCTCGTGCAGATACGGCAGGAACGGATCCAGTGAGGCTGTGTCGCCGGTATAGACGATCTCCTGTCCGTCCACAGTCATGCACCAGCCGAAGCATCTCCCGGCAAGGCGCGGCGTGTGCGTCACCGGAACAGCATGGGCAGAAAACGGGAGTGCTGCGTCTACCGAAGTTTCAATGCGATAGCCTGCCGGATCACAGCCCTCGATACGATCGAGATACAGCCGCAGATCCTCCGCGACCTCCTGCGAGGGCGCTGTGACGATCACCGGCGTGTGCAGTATGTAGAACGCATAGTGGATCAGCAGCGGGATCCCGCCGACATGGTCTGCATGTGTGTGTGTAACAAAAATGCGGATGTCGGAGCAAGCCGCCAGAAACGGTGCATGCTTCAGTGTCTGGAACGCCGATGTGGGGCAGTCCAGAAGGATCAGGGAATTAGCGCTTAGGAAAAATGCACTGTTATGCAGCTCAGCAAATGCGGAGCCGCGTCCGAGAAATTGCAGCATAGTTACCCTCCTTTGTGGATCCCGGGGTCAGGAACCGATCGTTTGATACTTCCATTATAGCATATTACAAGACAATTGTCCAGCGATTTTCACGATTTTCCCGTTTCACGTTCATTTTTTTTGGACAGATTACGCCTTGCACTACAGGCTGCAGAAAAAACTGGCAAAAAGCAAGTATGAGCTCCTTACCTTTTGCCAGTTATATTGAATCCAAAGCGAGCTGAAATGTATAGTATCAGCCTATCAGCTCTTCAAAAGCTGGTCCCCTATTCCTCTGGAGCGGAAAGTGCTTCTTCAAGCTCCGCATCGTTGTCAGCTTCATCTGTGTCTTCTTCATCCCGGAAGGCAATGATCACATCGACATTTTTATCGAACCACAGGTGCTTTCGTGGCTTCTTCAGACCGTCGATCATGATGTAGTCAATAGCGCCCGGCTCGACCTTTTTCATCTTCCGCTCATACACCAGCGGCAGCAAAGTCAAATTCCCGAAGCCCAGCTCCCGCAGTTCCTTCTCTGCCTGTTCCGGTGACAGTCCTGCATAATAGCTGGCGCTGCCGGGAAGCCGGATCTTGCCGTCCTTCGTATCCTTCTCGAAGAAACAGGAGATGATGCATGCAGCGTCCCTGTCTGCGAACTCGCCGGCGGTGTAATCCCTCCGTCCGTCGATCTTCACGCTGATGGTCGGGCCCTTCTGGGGTGCCTTGCCGATGACAATGCTGACGGAGATATTCCTGAAACCGGCCTCCTGCAACTGCTGCTTCACATCTTCGAGCGCCCTGCCGCCAAACTCCTTCGGTGTTGCGGGGATCGGGATGAGCTGATGCTCCGTGATACCCTGCATCTCCTCTGCAATATAACTGCAAACCTGCGAAAACTCATTCGTTTCGACCCATCTGGCACAGTTATAGGCTCGGAACGCACAGAACGGATGATCCTGGCGTCTGCGGTTGAAGCCCTCATAAAACCTGTTGAGCAGCGCTTCTCTGACCAGAGCTGCATACTCCTCGCCCTGCTTGAGGAATTCATTCTTATCGGGCGCAAAGGGCATGTTGCGAGTGTAACCGGCATAATACATATACAGCTCAATGAGCTTATCACAGCCCCCGTCCAGGACAACTGCCACTCTGTCGGCCGTGTACTCGCTCCTGACCATCCATCGGTAAAAGCCATTCTCTATCATCGGAGAGACCTTGGAAAGTAGCGGGCTGGCAATGTTCCGCCAGATCAGCAGACATGCAATGGTCGTGTACAGCACATGCCCGCAGAGGATGTGCCCGCATTCACGCTCCAGCACGGTCGGAAGGAGCTCCATCGGGATCGTTTCGAGCAAAGCGGTCGTCAGGACGATCATCATTTTCTGGTCGCCAATGGTGTAGGCATTGGGAAACGGATTCTGCTCAATGTAGAGCTCCGGGATCTCATCAATGCCGAGCTTTTCGCAGATGTCTTTCAGCATGTTGTAGTAGACAGGCATATTCCGATCTGTGACTCTGATCTTGGAGGAAAGCAAGGACAGTCTGATATTTTTGTCGTTCCATACCGTCTGAAAGACACGGATGACACCCGGAAAGCCCGGCATATTGTGCAGCATCTTGGTGGCCGCTCTGTCATGCTTGTCAATGAATACTTCCGGATTGATCGCCATAGCCGTCCTCCCTTACAACAGCGGTGCAATGACTCTGAGGAGATTATCAAAGAACTTGTGGAAGAAGCCCTTGTTCGTATCCTCAATGGTACGCTGCTTGGATTTGCTTTGTGTATCGAGATAATCCTGTTTCAGCTGCTGTAAAATGTCAGACTGGTAGAAGACGGAATTGCACTCAAAATGCAAAAACAGGCTTCTGTAATCGAGGTTGACAGTGCCAATGCCGCAGATCTTGTCATCCGCAAGAAATGCCTTCGCATGGACAAATCCGGGCGTGTACTCATAGACCTTCACGCCAGCCTTCACGAGATCCTCGTAATAGCTTCTCGAAAGCCGGTAGACCATCTTCTTGTCCGGGATACCGGGCGTGATGATGCGCACGTCCACGCCGCGCTTGGCAGCACGGATGAAAGCATCAAAGAGCGCATCGCCTAAAATGAGATACGGTGTGTAGAACCAGATATAATCCGTTGCAGCGCCGAGCATGTCCGTGAACAGCTCATTGCTGGAGTGCTCGTCGCGCATGGGAGAATCGTAGTACGGGAGGATATAGCCGTCGGACTGCTCGGTCTCGATATGCTCGATCTGATCCTTTGCCAGCAGATCCACCGGGATCTTGTCCAGCGAAAAGGCATTCCAGAACTCCGCGAACATGAAGGTATAGCTCTTGACAGCATTGCCGGTGATCCGGAAGCCGATGTCCTTCCAGTGCCCGAAACGCACGATGGCGTTGATGTATTCATCCGCCAGGTTCACGCCGCCGCTGTAGGCGACCTTGCCGTCAATGACCATGATCTTGCGGTGGTCGCGGTTGTTGAGCTGCGATCTCAGCAGGAAGAAGGGATTGAAGGAAATGCACTTGACGCCCTTTTTCCGGAGCTCTGCAAGATCCTTGAGCGAATAGGTCGAAATGCAGCCGAAATCGTCATACATCACGCGGACATCTACGCCCGCTGCGGCCTTCTCGACCATAATGTCTTTCATGGTATCCCAGAATTTGCCGGACTGGATGATGAAGTACTCCACAAAGATATACTTCTCGGCCTTTTTCAGATCCTCGCACATATCCGGGAACATGTCCTCACCGAGCGGATAGTATTTCGATGTCGCATTTTTGTAGACCGGAAAGCCCGTAGATGCCGAAAGATGCGTGAGCGTCTGCCCGATCCGGAGATCATCCTCACGGATCGCCGCAAGCGCATCCTCCGATTCGCTGCGCTCGGGGGAAGGAAGCTGCTTCCGGGAACGCTCCAGCAGCCATTTCAGCTTCTTACCGGTGCTCTTGTGACCGACCATCAGATAGAGCATGGCGCCAAAGATCGGCAGCGCTGTGATAACAAGAACCCAGAGGATCCGGTACGAGCTCTCATCACGTTTGGCCACGAGAAACGGAACGAACAGGACCGCAAGCACTGTAAAGATGATATGGAGGATCTTGCCGAGCTGATCGTTCATCAGGCCGTTGAGATGGGTGAAGAAGACGTAGAACCATACGATCTGCAAGACAATTGCCGGTACAACGATCAGGATCCGTCCGAATAGTTTTTTCATGGTCGATCTCTCCCTCGGTCATAGTGATAGTGGAGACCGCTGCCCCGAATGATGCTATTCTGGGGCAGCGGTTTCTAAATATACAAGTTTATTTTTTCTTTGTCAGTTTACCGATGCTGTAAATGGTCAGTGCAATGGAGATGACGATACCCGCCATCGCGATGACCGGCATACCGTTTTCGGTCTTGGGCTGGAGATCCACGCTTCCCAGGATACAGGAGCCGATAAACAGTACGCAAGCGACCAGCGACAGCACAACGTACTTGATGTAGTTGCCAATGCGGTCGAGCGGATCCTCATAGCCTGTGATCTCCATGTTGATCTTCAGCTTGCCGGCTGCAAGATCGGTCAGGGAATCTGCCAGCACGCCCGGGAGCTTGCCGAGCTTCTTGCCGGTGCCGACCAGTTCCTTGCCGGCATCCATCAGGATCTCCTTCAGATCAAAGTTCTTCTTGCTGCGCTCCATCATCTTGTTCGTGAGCAGCGTGAACAGGTCGAGATCGGGACAGAGCTGCTCGATGACGCCCTCAATGGCGATGACGGCACGTCCCAGCATAGTGAACTGACCGGGAAGCGTGATGTGATGCACGGAGGCAAGCTCTGTGACTTCATCAAACAGCGTGGACATGTCGATGTCGCTGATGCCCTTGGCGCCGTCGTATTTGGCGAGGAAATCCTTGGCATCGGAGAGGAGCTTGTCGCGGTTTGTTTTGGCGGATACAGCGCCCATGGACGTGATGCCCTTGATCATGCCCTCGGCATCGCCGGCCAGCACAGAAAGGGCGATCTCCTGGATGAGGTCAATGTCCTTCTCTGAAATGCGACCGATCATACCAAAGTCGATCCAGTACGGAACGCCGTGGCTTACCATGATATTGCCCTGGTGCGGATCCGCATGGAAGATGCCGACATCGAGGATCTGGTGCACGAAATTCTCCACGATCGCATGACCGATCTCCATCGGGTCATAGCCATCTGCAATGAGCTTATCCGTATGCGCCAGCGTATAGCCGTCTACGAAGGTCATCGTGAAGATCTTGCTCGTCGTCAGGTCGTCGATGACCGTCGGGCAGGTGACCTTCTCCTCGTCTTCAACGCAGTTCTCCTTGAAGAACTTGGTGTTGTTCGCTTCAACGCGGAAGTCCAGCTCTTCCTCGGTGACCTCTTCAAGCTTTTCGATGACGGACAGCAGGTCAATGGTCTGCGCATCCGGGTCATCCACCACGATATTGACCAGCTTGGCCAGCTTTTTCAGCAGCGTGAAGTCCTTTGCCATCATGTCCGCGATCAGCGGCCGCTGTACCTTGGTCACGACCTTGGTACCATCCTTGAGCACGGCATAGTGTGCCTGTCCGATGGAGGCGGAACCGAGCGGCTCATCGCGGAATTCTTCGTAAAGATCCTCTATCTTCTGGCCGGTCTCCTCCTCGATGATCTGACGAGCGACCGCCGCAGAGAGCGGCTTTACGTTCTGGCGGAGCTTTTCCAATTCCTTGCAGTAGCTTTCCGGGAGCAGATCCACACGGCTCGACATGATCTGTCCGATCTTGACGTAGGTCGGGCCGAGGTCCTCGAGCGTTGTGCGCATCTCAACGGGGGTAAAGCCGTTTGCGTAGTAGTTGTGTGCCGCAAAGATGCCGACCATTTCGGCAGCGCGCGTTTTTTCACGCATGCGGTACTCTTCGATCTCCGACTTGAGGAGCTCCTTCATACGGGCGCTCATTTCCTTGCGGTTGCCCTTGTATTCCGTCCGGATATCCTTGATCTCCTGCAGGAGCTGTTCTCTGTCGTACTTTCTCTGCTCACGCTTGTCCATTCTCACTGCCTCCTTCTTCGGTTTCCACTTCTCCATTTTTCAGCGGCCACGTCCAGATCAGACGGACAGCATTGACGATCGACGAGAAGAAGATCGCACAGCCGATCACTTTCATCAGCATTGCCGGGGTATCCCAGTAGGGATTCAGGAATACAATGATACCTGTTACCATCAGGAGCACAGAGAGGATCGCCAGTACCCACCAGCCTTTTCTCTGGGAACGTCTGGCATACGTGAAGGAATGGAACAGCGTCCGTCCGCCGTCAAGCAGCAGCAGTAAGCCGAAGATCCATGCCAGTGCCCGCATGATGTCGCCGCGGAATACCAGCACGCTCATGCCGACAAACCCCACGATCAATGCGCAGCAGAATTTCATATATTCCATCAGCGACTTGTTGCCCGAAAGGAAATTCAGGATCATCACGATCGACACCACGACCAGCGTATAGCCGCCCACCAAAGCCAATAATCCGACATACGCCTGCGGGCAGATCAGGATAATGGCACCGAGCGTCATCAGAAGGATGGCGGACATGATGGAATTGCGTTTCAACTTGTCCAATGATTCAAACAACATAGGGATCTCTCCTTTACCAGATAAATTGGAATCCATGATTCCTATTTTATTATAGCATAGATTTCATACAATGTCTACATTTACTAACAAAATAGCAAAATGACGAAATTATTGTTCTCAATTTGGCTAAATCGACAGATGAATTGAATCATTTTTCGTAAATGAGAGCAAGCCTTTTGGATATATGGAATATCATCTAAATTTTTAGCTTTATTGATAAGTACTATTGACAAATCATCCAACGCGTGCTATAATTATTTCTGTAAAGGCACGAAAGTGCTAATAAATTGTATTGGAGGAATAACCAATGACCTACAAAGAAAGAATTGCTGCTGCTCAGGCGAAGATGGATGCATTCAAGGCGAAGATGGCTTCTGCCAGAGAAAAGGCAAAGGCCGCCAGCGCTCTGAAGAAGGATGAGGTCGCTGCTGCGTTTGATTCGATCAACACGGAGATCGGTGAGTTTGAGGACAAGCTCGCTGAGACCAAGGCAGGCAACAAGGCCGCTGCTGAGGAAAACGCCAGACTGGCGAAGGAGCGTCATGACAGCAAGGTCTATGCACGTAAGCTGAGAGCGCAGATGAGATCCGAGTCCATCAAGGAGAAGATCGCTGCAAGACGTGCTGCCAAGGATCAGGCTGCAATGGAGCGGTACATTCTTTCTTTGATCAGCTATGCAGAAGCCTGCCAGGAGGTAGCATTCTCTGCTGCGGTCGAGGCAGAGCTGAGCCTGCTCGAGGCTGCTGCGGTAGCAGCTGAATATATCGAAAAGTACGGTGAAGATCAGATCTCCGAGGAGGCAGCCGCTGAGGTTGCTGCGGAAGCTGCTGAGGAACCGGCTGAGTAAATCTAAAGTGAGGGGGCATGAGATGCCCCCCTTTTTCTATATACCTGTAAAAGTGAATATGGCTGATGCCGCCTGAAAAGGCGGTTTCTTATTGCAGCAAAACCATCATACACGAAAACAAGCCGGGATCACATCCGCCAGACAATGAAAACGAGGAATGGCCGTAACAGCAATTCCTCGTTTTTGTATCATTCATCTGTAAAGGCTTATTCTGCCTTGGACTCCTCGGTAGTCTCCTCAGCAGCAGCTTCTGTGGTCTCCTCGGCAGCAGCCTCAGTTTCTGCCTCAGCCTCGGTCTCAGCTTCCGTCTCGGCCTCGGTCTCCTCCTCGATCGTCGGCTCTTCCTCCTCCGGCAGTTCAAGCTGATCCATCAGCTCTACCTGGAACATGTTATAGACGGTCTCTGCATCTACAGTGTCGGTGATAGCGATCCTGTAGTAAACGCCTTCACCGATCTTGGTGATGTAGTCGGTGTTGTTGGTGTCAGGATTCATGTACTTCACGTAATCGCCGTTCTGCTCGAAGCCCTCCTTGCTGCTGAAATCACCGCAGAATTCGTCATACTCGGTCTGATCTGCATAGGAGCCCCATGCAACTGCCTCTTCCGACACATCCACGCTCGGATAGAGATAAGTCGCATTCTCACCAAACTCAGCTGCCCAGCCGTTCTGCAGGGAAACCGTTACCAGAACAACATTCTGGTCAAAATGGAACTCGTGGATCGCCTGCGAAAGCGCGTCCATCATCGGGTAGGACTTCTCAACAAACTCTGCATGGAAGCGCTCATTGATCTCTTCAGACTTGTCAAGCTGCTCTACCATAACTTCAAAATACAGACCGTCGGCCAGCTTGGTGATGAAGTAGTGGCAGAACTCGTCACCCTTGTACTTGATATTGCCGGCAGCATCCTGCTCAAAACTCTCCTTGCCCTTGTTCTCGCTGACGAATGTGTCATAACTCTCCTGATCCATGTAAACGCCGTAAGCAGCAGCATCCTCGCACTCGTCGATCGAGCCGTCGTACAGGTAGGTGGCATTCTCGCCGAATTCCACAGCATAGCCGTCACAGAGATCAACCTTGACACGGACGATGTTGTAGTCGAACGTGAACTCATGCGCAGCTTCCGAATGCTTGACCTCAGCTACACTTTCCACAGGGGTGCTCTCAGCGACGGAGTCGGTCTTACCGGCACAGCCAGCCATCGCACCTGCAAACAGCATCAGAACGAGACTCAGACATACTACTTTTTTCATAATCATTACATCCTTTCATAATATATAAAATTTGCCATTGGTAACATGATCAGAAGGCTCTCAGGAGCTCTTTCCAGGGAGAAAAGCGCCCGTCAGCCCTTGCCGCAGCTCCTTGCGATCCACCTTGACCGGCTCCTCGTCCAAGTCGATGATATACTTCTCAAAGGCGTTGACAATGGTCGTGCCGGAGGGGTGCTGGGATTCCCGCTGGAAGCCCTTGCCGTAGCTTGCGTGGACATGACCGTGCGCCATGAGCTTCGGCTTGCAGATCTGCAACAGCTCATTGAAGCACGCAAAGCCCTGGTGCGGCAGATCGTCCAGATCACCATAGCCCCGTGCAGGGGCATGGGTCACAAAGATGTCGATACCGCCGAATTTCCAGAGCATCCGCTTGGAAAGCCAGAGCCGGCGACGCATCGCCTGCTCGGAATACATGTAGGTGCCTGGCTTGTACTTCATCGAGCCGCCCATCCCGAAGATGCGCAGTCCCTTATAGATGTACATTGACCCGTCGATGCAGTCACACCCCTCCGGCGGATTGTCTTTATATGCCTCATCGTGGTTCCCCGGCACGTAGAGCACAGGACAGTGCCACATCGTCACGAGGAATTCCAGATAGGCGGCATCGAGGTCGCCGCAGGAGATGATGAGCTCGATGCCCTCCATCTTCTTGGGATCGTAGTAATCCCAGAGGGATTTGGAAGGTTCATCAGCCAGAAGAAGGATCTTCATAACGGCAGCCTCTCTTTCCTGTTACGTCTTATACAAGATCGCCGTCGATGTTGTCTGCGAGCCATTGCATGGTGACGACCTTGCCGAGCGGGAGCTTGTCCATATCCAGAGGGAAGCTGCCGCGGCTGCTCTCAGGCCCCGCCTGGATGATACCTTCCTGCGCATGGATCTCACCGGTGAACGGATCGAAATTGCCGTTCGCAATATCGTCCTTGAAGAAGGTGAGCATCTTTCTCGTCTGGTAGGGCAGATCCGGGATGAGGATGTCCACAACGCCGGTCGAAAGGCCGAACCAGTAGTTCCGGACGATCAGCGTATCCATCAGATCAGCGGAATTCCATGCACCGCTGATGAAAGCCTGGAGGATCTGGGCATAGTATCTGCCCCAGTTAAAGTAAGCTCTGCCGAGGTAGACGTCCTTGCCGTCCTCCATCCGGTAGATACCGGGTCTGCTGCGGATGCCGCAGAGCATCGGGTATTCGATGTCGGCATAGAGCGAGATGCCCTCCGCCTTCCATGCTTCCCGCATGGCATCCGCTTCCTGCTCGTCAGCGGTATGGAGACAATGCAGAGAGATCCTGCATGCCGGATCCATCGTGGAAACACCAAGTGCAAAGGCATTGATGACAGCAGTATTCTCAAAGTTACGTGCTGCATAGCCGATGCGGTGGGGCTTGGCACTGCCCTCCTGCAATGTGAGATGACCACAGTAGATGCCAAGCAGGAATGCCGCCTCGTACAGCTTGCCGTGATAGCCCTTGACCTGGTTGCTCGTCTTGCCGGAAGCGCAGTTGAAGAAGCGGATCTTCGGATAGTGCAGCGCGGTTTTAAGTACCTCGTCCATCATATCCGGCGAAACGGTGAAGATGACCTCGTTCTTGTCGCTGACCGCCTGTTCGAGCACCGCGGACAGGTCGCCGTCGGTGAAGTAGCTCTTGGTTTTCACGTTTCCGCCGATAACAGCCTCCACATAAAGCCGGCCTGCCTCGTGGCTGTTGATCCAGCGGGAGTCCTCGATGTCGGCATCATAGATGAACGCTGCACACAGCGGAGAAGCAGCGGAGTACTTCTTGGTAGGCGTGAACAGGCTCATCAGGCCCTTGGACTCGGCTGCTTCGGGCGCCTTTTCCACAAAGTCGATCTTCTCGGCGCTCACGCTTGCCAGCAGCTCGCGGC
>JAGADP010000346.1 GCA_017828885.1 Oscillospiraceae bacterium
GGAATGCACCGTTCTGCCGTTGAGCAGGTCGCCGCACAGACCGATGGTCAGATCGGAGAGCCGCCCCTTTTCGCACTTGAGCGTGAGCAGGTCGGTCAGCGTCTGGGTCGGATGCAGATGCCCGCCGTCACCGGCATTGATGACCGGGCAGTCCGCCGTCAGTGCCGCCGCCTTGGCAGCGCCGACCGTGGGATGGCGGATGACCAGCACATCCGAATAGCCGGAGACAACCTTGGTCGTATCTTTTAGGTTTTCGCCCTTTGCCACGGATGAGGCATTGGGGTTGTCGAAGCCGATGATCGTCCCGCCGAGCCGCAGCATGGCCGTCTGGAAGCTCATCTGTGTGCGGGTAGACGGCTCATAGAACAGCGTGCCCATGATCTTGCCCCGGCAGCTGTTGGCGTACAGCGCGGGATTGTTGCGGATCTCCTGTCCGAGAGACAGCAGTCCGTTCCACCAGCTCACGGGATGGTCATTGAGGTCGATCAGATGCGTATAGGGTGAAGTCATGGGATGTTACCTCCATTTCATTTTTCAAGGATCACAGTACCTTTGCCCCATTCACAAGCATTTCAAATTTCAGGCCGAGGAATTTGGCAGATTTCTGGCAGAGCAGCATTCTTTGCAGGAAGATCTCGAAGTATTCCAGCACGCTCGAGATCTCCAGATCAATGGTCAGCTCGAGGATCAGCGAGGTCTTGTCCTCGTTGAAGGACAGCGCCGCATGTTCTACTGCATAGTTCACCCGGTCGTGGATGTCAAAGGTCATGGGGTCGTGGTTGCGTACACGGCTCCGGCGGACATCGGTCTTGTCCGCGATGATGAGCGCCGCCGAAATGGGATTCAGCGGCATGGCCGTGCCCTCGTCATGGTTGCCGATGGCGGAGATGATCGAGCAGATCTCGCTGGCCGGCATGTTCATGTTGTCGAGCAGACGGAACGCCATGACCGCGCCGCTCTGTGCATGGTCAACACGGTTGATGACATTCCCGATGTCGTGCATGATCCCGGCGATGCGGGCAAGCTCCACCGTGCGCTCGTCATAGCCGAGCTCCGTGAGGATCATGGCGGCGGTATGAGCGACCTTCTCCACATGGGCAAAGGAATGCTCCGTGTAGCCCATCGCTTCGAGGGTCTCATCCGCACGGCGGATATATTCCATAATATCGGTGTTTTCCTTGATGTATTTGTACGTCACATGACTTGCCATAGTCGTTCTCCTTATTTTGCATTCAGTCCCAACGCCGTGAGCGTGACCGCTGTGAGGATCGGAGCCCATAACACGAGCGCCGTGATCCCCCAGAGCGCAGACAGGACAACTTCTCTGCTGCGTTTCTGATGCGCCCTGACGGTGCGGACGAGGCTGACGATCAGCATGACAGACGCCAGGATCAGCAGGATCACGTAGCCGATCAGGATCGGTGCGCCGCCGTCTGAAATGTGGAATGTCATAGGCAGCCTCCCTTCAGCCTTCGTCAGATCCCGAAGGCGATGGATTCGTTCTCAAAATATACCCCGTACCACACCAGGAACATGAACACCGTCCAGATCTTGCGGCTGTTGTCTGCCTTGCCGTCGCGGTGGTCATCGAGGAGCTTCACAAGCTGCTCCGTGTGGAAGAAGTGCCGTCCGGCCTCGCTCTCAAAGCGCTTGCGGACGATGTTGTAGTACTGCTCCTCCTTCAGCCAGACGCGGATCGGTACCGGGAAGCCGAGCTTCTTCTTGGCTGCGGTGCCGGCGGTCTCCTTCGGGGTGTCCTGCTTGGCAGCAAGACGCATGGCGTACTTGGTGACATAGGGCGTGTGCTTGTCGGTCGTGGCCTTGCGGGTCACACGGTATTTGGTCGGGATGCGCTCCGCCACATGCATGACCTCCTTGTCGAGGAAGGGCACACGCAGCTCGAGCGAATGCGCCATGCTCATCTTGTCGGCTTTCAGGAGAATGTCGCCGGCCATCCACATGTGCAGATCGAGGTACTGCATCTTGGTGACCTCATCCATGCCCTCGACACGCTTGTAATAATGCGCCGTCAGACGCTGCGGATCGGGTGCATCTGTCTCAATGGCGAGCAGCGACTTGCGCTCCTCGGGTGTGAACATGTAGGCATTGCCGATGAAGCGCTCCTCGAGGTCGCGTCCCTTGCGGACGAAGAAGTTCACGCCGCGCTTGGCCGGGAGATGCGATGCCGCCTTGCCGACCGAACGCTTAACAACGCGGGGAAGCCGGTCGTAGGCAGTCGCATTCGGCTCGGAGTAGACATTGTACCCGCCGAAGATCTCATCCGCGCCCTCACCGGAGAGCACGACCTTGAGCTGCTCAGCCGCTAAGCCGCAGACGAAGTACAGCGCAATGGCTGCCGGATCCGCAAGCGGCTCATCCATCTGATACTGGATGTGGCGCAGCTCGCCCCAGTACTCCTCCGGCTCGATGACCTTGGAGTAATTCTGCTTGCCGATCGCCTTGGAGAAGTTCTTCGCCCAGCCGATCTCGTTGTATTTCTCGTCCTTGCCGAAACCGACTGTGAAGGTCTTATCCACATCGGCGATGGCGGCCACATAGCTCGAATCGACGCCGGAGGACAGGAAGGATCCCACCTCCACATCGGCGATCTTGTGCGCCTGCACGGACTCGTGGAAGACCTTGGAGATCTCCTGCACCCAGTCCTCGAGGGAGGGCGTCTCATCCGCCTGGAAATGCACATCCCAGTAGCACTTGATCTCGAGCTTGCCGTCCTTGTAGATGAAATAATGCGCCGGCTGGAGCTTGTAGACACCCTTGAAGAAGGTCTCGTCCATCGCCGAATACTGGAAGGTCAGATACTCCTCCAGCGCGGCAGTGTTAAGCTCCTTCTCAAATGCCGGATGCTTCAGAAAAGCCTTGATCTCGGAGCCGAACAGGAAGGCTCCGTTCATCTGCGCATAGTACAGCGGCTTGATGCCGAAGAAATCCCGTGCGCCGAACAGCGTTTTCGTCTCCTTGTCGTAGATGACAAAGGCGAACATGCCCCGCAGCTTTTCGAGCAGCGCCGTGCCGTATTCCCGGTAGCCGTAGATCAGCACCTCGGAGTCGGTATTCGTGGCGAACCGATAGCCCTTGGCGATCAGCTCCGCACGAAGGTCCTGATAGTTATAGATCTCGCCGTTGAACACGAGCACGAGATTGCCGTCCTCGCTGTACAGCGGCTGGTTGCCCTGTTCAGAGACATCAATGATCGACAGCCGTCTGTGACCGAGTGCCACATCGCTGTCCACATACTTTCCGCCGGCATCCGGGCCTCTGTGCCGGATGGCCTCCATCATCTCCTCGATCACTTCGCCCGCATTGGCGACCGTGTTCGTGAATCCTACAAAACCGCACATAACAGAACGTCCTCCTTATGAATACTCCTGATCCTGCTGTTTTCAAGCATCTTCCCTGTATGGTTCCATACAGGATCAAGATCAGGATCATGATATACAGTTCTGCCCCTACATACCAGGCTCTCTGCAAATGGCCTGTCATATCCATTATACTATAAAAAGAGGAGGAATGCAATATTTTTTCTGAAATTTATAAAAAGATTCCGAAAAGCTCTTGCAAAAATGAAATGATTGGGGTATAATAGAAATACAGGTGTGTACCTGACAGAGAAAGAAAGCAAACAGGAGGCAATCATAATGGCACAAAAAAAGGGAAGGCACGGCAAAGTGGAAGCCCGGAAAACCGCTCCGCTGCTGCGTTTCAACGGCTGGGTGCTGATCATCATCACACTGCTGTGCTTTTTGGTGTGTTTTGTACTGTACATGTCATCGGCACTGTCACAGGAGGATTACTGGGAGCGCGAGATCGTCGCCGGCCTGGAACAGCAGGAGAATGAGAACGGCGCCAAAGGCCGCACAGGCCGCAAGGTGACCAACCCCGTACCATCCTCGGAGAAGGCGGATGACAGCTACATGGAAAAATGTGCATTCATCGGCGATTTTTCGGTATTCACGAACTACTACAAGACCGGCTCCGGCTTTGTCTATAACGATGCGATCGTCGGCATGGCGGAATCCCGGATGCGCAGCATTTCCCGCAGCCTGCGCGGCGGATCGCCACAGGCAGTGTACATCTGGTACCAGTGCCCGTCCGATCTGGAAAAGGGCGCAGCGGGGCTCGGTGAGCTGGTCAACAATCTCATCGACCAGATGGCGACCACGCCCATCTACGTCCTGACGGCAACGCCTTCCGCCGACCCGGAGGAGAACCAGCGCATCGACACCTGGAATGCGGCGCTCTTTGCGATGGCGGATGAGAAAGGGCTGTACTACGTGGATATCAAC
>JAGADP010000347.1 GCA_017828885.1 Oscillospiraceae bacterium
ATCCGTCGGGGGAGCCCCGACACTCCTTTCGTCAGGTTAGGACGCAGATCGTCACGGCAGGTCGAACGCGACCTTTGCCGGCTCGCAGAGCTTTTCCAGCGTGAAAATATAATCCGGCCCGTAGGCGGCTTCCATTCTCGAGCGGCTCAGATGCGCCGTAGCATTCGGTGTTTTCCGGAAGACATGCACACCGATCTTTTCGGCACCCGGGAGATAGATGTCGGTGATGCCGTCGCCGGAATGCCAGTAATCGCCGCCGAATGCGAAATCGTAGACATACTTGATGCTTTCGTCAAAGAACAGGCGCGGCGGGGGATTGCGCTTGACATAGCGGTAGAGAAAGGCATTGTCCTTGCAGAAGCGGAGCAGCTCGGTCGTGGGGTTGAAGAGGATCTTGTCCGCCCAGCGGTTCACCCAGAAGGAGCCGTAGCCGAGCTCGGTGAGCATGCCGGTGCAGCGGAAGTCGATCATGGCGGGGGTGTTGTAGAACGTGTACTCGCCGATGTATTCGATGCCTGCGCCGATCCGGACAGTTCGCAGAGAAAGACCGTCCGCGCAGAAATAGTCGCCGATGACCTTGCAGTGATCGCCGATGTCGATCGTCTCGAGCCGCGATGCACCGCGGAATGCCTCATGGCCGATGCTCTCGAGGTTCGCCGGGAAGATGACCTGCCGGATGCCGGTGCAGCCCTTGAAGAAGTAGTCACCGATGCGGAGGATCGAATCCGGCATGATGAGCTTCTCGATCAGCATGCAGCCGCAGTTCGGGTCAGTGGAGAAGGCGTTGTTGTCGATCTCCACGACGGGTCTTCCATTCAGTGTATCCGGGATGGTGACCTCCTTCTGGAGGCTGCTGTTGATGCAGCGGGTGATGATGATACCCTCCGGGTCCTCGATGTATTCCCACTTGCAGCCGTTGGCTTCCTCGCTGGGCTGGACATATTCCTCATAGCCGGAAATGACGTCCTCGAGCTCCTTCTTGATCGGCGAGCGGGTGTTGGAGTTATAGCCGAAGTCAACGGTCTTGCTGAAATTGGAGCCGTGATCCTTGCTCTCATGCGTCACAGGCTCCGCTGGAACATCGCTTTCCTCGTCCTCTTCGGGTTCATCGCAGTCATCGGCTTCGATGGTCTTTTCGAGCGTGCTGCTTTCTTCGACTGTAAAGCTGCGTGCCGGTGCAGCACCGGCCTTGCCCGTGATGCCGAGCAGCGACAGCGGTGTCGGGTCGATGGGGCCGCCCATCCAGTCGAGCTCCTGCGCGGCGGGCATCTCGCAATGCATATGGGCATACTGCGACAGCGTGTTCAGATCCGGCAGCTCGATCGCACGCATTTTCAGCATGGACTTGATGTTCACCAGATAGGGCATCGTTTCCGGCGCACCCGGCTTCACGGACGTGCCCTCGTAGGCCGTCATGATCTGGTAGATCTGCTTCATGAGGCTGTTCAGTGTCCAGTCATCCGGATTCAGGAGGCGCTTGAGCGTTTGAAATTCCTCCTGCGAGAGCTGATCGCTGGCCGCCTGGTCGGCTTCATAGGGCTTGTAGGTGAAGAGGTTCTCCGGGATCATATCGTGGAACTTCTTCGCCGCTGTGGACAACGGCTCGCTGCCGTCCACCATCTGCCACATCATTCTGACAGCCGGTCGGAAGTCAACGTCCGAATATACGAATCCGACATAGCGTTCAAAGCACATGATCGCATAGGCTGTCCTTGCAAGTAAAGTCAGGTTTCCGAGTTCAGCACCATTCATGGCAGTGCCTCCTTTATTTATGCTGTTTCCGGCAAAATGCCTGTTTCTATCATAGCATGTTTCCGCCAGAAAGTCAAGGTGTAAACGCCGGAGCGGTACTATTCCATAGGCAACGATCCCCTCAGCACCAGAAACATGCTGAGGGGATCGTTTTATGCATGCCAGTAGTCGTTCAGGAACTGTACGCGATCCTCGATCCAGCCGGCCAGATAATCGGCGGCCTCCTGCTGGTTCTTGCACTTGTAGCTGCGGCGGCAGAGCTCATTGCGGATGCTGGTATCCTGCCGCACATCCTGCCAGCGCGCCTCGCTGCGGGCGAAGGCATCTGCATACGCTGCGGAATCCTTGCGGATGGTATCCGTCATGCGGGTGAAAACGCCGCCGTCATAGGCTGCCGTCCACTTCGCGCGGATGATGTCCCGGAACCAGTCCTCCTGCATCAGCACGGCCAGCCACGGGTTGATGCTCTCGTAGTTGTTGTTGACATCCGGCACGATGGAAGCCGCATAGAAGCCCTTGCTATCGGCACAGCGATCCTTGTTGCCCATCGAGGAGTCAAAATCCCACGGTGCCTCGAAGGTCAGCCGCTTGTCGCCGCCCTCGCCGAAATCCACATCCATGAAGAAGCTCGACCAGTAGATGTCCGCATCGCATGTCAGCTCGCTGATGATGTACATATCTGCGAGGGAATCAACATTCACAACCGCTTCCACGGCCTGCTGCGGGGTCATGCCGTCGGCCGGGGCGATGGCGGTGTAGTCCGCGTTGAAGGCATAGGCCTTGTCCTCATAGGCGGCATAGTACAGGATGCGGTAGACAT
>JAGADP010000348.1 GCA_017828885.1 Oscillospiraceae bacterium
CGCGTCTGCGAAGACCCGCTTCCACACCGGTCAGCATGGAGGCCGTACCCGCAAACATCGAGATGATGGCATTGTTCGAGAAGCAGAGCTGCGGGAAATTGAACCCCACCGCCGACATACATCCCGCCGGAAGCACGGCGACTGACTTCTCGCCGAGCACCTTCAGAGCCGCACGGACAGCCAGAGAACCGCCGCAGCCGGCACATGCCTTGTGGCCATAGAAATATTCGTTGGTATCCAGAGTTTTTGCTGTAACGCTCATTTCTGCACCTCGATCCCGATGAAGTTCACACGCTCTGTGCCATGCTCCGTCTTCTCAAAAATGTCCGTAATATCGGCGTGGGAGATGTTGCGACCGCCCAGTCCGCCGATGAAATTATATGCCGGGATGTTCAGCCCCGCCGCCTGCAAGGCACTCGTCACGTTCGTGAATACCGTGCCCGCATTGCCGAAGGAGATGTCCTTCTCGAGCACCGCGACCGCCTTCGCATTCTTAACAGCCGCTGCGATCTCCTCAGTCGGGAACGGCCGCAGATAGCGGATGCGCAGCACGCCGACCTTCTTGCCCTCCGCACGCAGCTTGTCGGCGATCTCACGGGAGAGTCCCGCGATCGTGCCGAGCGTGATGAGGATATAGTCCGCATCCTCGGTCTTGTACGTGTCGATCAGACCGGTGTACTGTCTGCCGAAGATCTCCGCAAACTTCTGCTCCGCCTCCGCAATGACCGGGATCGCCCGCAGCAGTGCGGCATGCTCCTTGTACTTGAAGATGTAGTTCGTGTCCGGACCTGCCGAGAACGCCATATTCTTCGGATGCTCGAAGTCAAAGCAGTTCTCCGTCTCATAATGCGGCAGGAACTTGTCAGCATCTGCCTGCTCCGGCACATCCACTTCCTCATAGGTATGTGTCAGGATGAAACCGTCAAGGTTCACCATAAACGGCGTCGATACGTCCTTATGCTCTGCAATGTAATAGCTCAGCAGCGCTAAGTCAAGCGCCTCCTGCGCATTCTCCGCATACGCCTGGATCCAGCCCGTATCGAGCAGCGCCAGCGAATCCCTTTGGTCGCCGTAGATGTTCCACGGGAGCGCGGTCGAGCGGTTCGCATTCATCATCACAATGGGAAAACGCCCGCCGGACGCATAGACAAGCCCCTCCGCCATGTACAGCAGACCCTGCGAGGAGGTCGCCGTGAACGTGCGCACACCCGCCGCCGAAGCGCCGATGGCACAGGACAGCGCGGAATGCTCGGACTCCACATGGATGAACTCCGCGTCCAGACTGCCGTCCTCCACCATGTCAGACAGACGCTCGACCACGATGGTCTGCGGGGTGATGGGGTATGCGGACACGACCTCGGGACGCGCCAGACGGATACCCGCTGCAAAGGCTTCATCGCCTGATAAATACTGCTTCATTTCTGTTCGTCCTCCATCACAATTGCACCAATTTTGCAAGTCTTTTCGCAGATGCCGCAGCCCTTGCAGAAGTCATAGTCCACGACTGCCTTGCCGTCTTTGATGGCGATGACACCGTCCGGACAGTAGAGATAGCACTGGGAACATCCCACGCATTTCTCGGCGTTGATGACCGGCCGGATGCTCCGCCAGCCTGCATTGATCGTCACGAGATAGCCTGCCTCATAGCAGGTATCCTCCGGCACATCGTCAAAGCCGAAGGTCTTCTTTTCACGCACAAATGGCTTCATACTGCCGCCTCCTTTGCCGCCTGCGCAACGGCAAGCTTGTTTTTCTCACGGATCTTCGGCGCAAGATAGCCCTCGATCGCCGCTTCGAGGTCGCTCACGGACACCACGCCGGAAACGCCCGACAGCGCCCCGAGCATGACCGTGTTCACGACCGGCAGCCGCAGGCTTTTCGCCAGTGTATCGCCGTCAAATGCCTTCCAGTCCGGCTTTTTCGTTCTGGTGTTGACTATGATCTGTCCGCCGGGCTTGAGCAGCTTCTGCAAGCCGTCCGCGTACAGCGTCTCGTCCAGGATCACGATATAATCCGCAAGCTCCGTTTCGCTCCGGTCAAGGATGGGCTTGGAATCGAGCTTGGTAAAAGCCCGGACAGGCGCACCTCTGCGCTCCGGGCCGAAGGACGGGAATGCCAGCGAATAGGCATCTTCCGATTTTGCTGCATACGCTGCGCCGAGGAGCTTTGCCGCCGTGAAGGCGCCCTGTCCGCCCCGTCCGAGCCATAGGATCTCTTTCATCATTTTATCCTCCATATCCGATAGGATTACTATGCTAATATCATAACATAAAAACAGGCATTTGTCCAATGCCTGTTTTTGATTGCCTGTTATAGAGAACGCCTATAATCTGTCAGCTCTCTGTGGTGAGATTCCGCACCCATTGATACTTCATATAGTGTTTATAAACGACCGGCAGCTTGACAAATTCATCGAGCGTCAGGATAAAGGCGACCGCCAGCACCGGCAGCTTCAGCACAAAGGCGCCGATCATGCCCATCGGCACGACCACACACCAGAGCGTGACTACATCGCAGATCATGCCGAATTTCGTATCGCCGCCGGCAGGGAAAATGCCGCCGATGACCGTGGAGTTGAGCGAGTTGCCGATGATGTAGTACGCCGCCATGAAGAGCATGTATTTGAGATAGACTTGTGCCAGCGGTTCGAGGTGGATGATGTGCAGCACGAGCGGTGTCAGCGCCAGGATCACCAGCCCCGAGGCAGCACCGATCAGAATGGAGAACCGCACAAAGCTCCCGCCGGCCTTTTTAGCCTCCTCGAGCTCGTTACGTCCGAGCATACCGCCGATGACGATACCCGCACCCGCAGCGATGCCCCAGCAAAGGCTTGCGATCATCGTGCGGACGATACCGGCGATGGAATTGGCCGCCACGGCATCCGAGCCGAGGTGCCCCATGATGACCGAATACATCGTCACGCCGCCGCCCCAGCCGAGCTGGTTGATGAGGATGGGGAGGGTGTATTTCCAGAAATCCGCGTGCAGCGCCTTGTTGCCGGAACGCAGCAGCGCCCCGATGCGGAGCGGCGGACAGATGCCCTTTTCTACAGCGATGCCGACCATGACCGTCTCAAACACGCGCGCCAGCACCGTTGCCAGTGCAGCACCGGAGATGCCCATAGCAGGGAAGAAGCCGACGCCGAAGATCAGCAGTGCATTCAGGCCGATGTTCAGCACGACCGCCAGCGAACCGATGAGCGAGCTGAGCCGCGCCCGGTCACAGACCTTCATCATGCCGAAATAGACCTGCGTAAAGCCCGTCAGCAGGTAGGACAGCGATACCATCCGCAGGTATTTGGCGCCCTCGGTGATGAGGACTTCCTCGGAGGTGAATACCGTCATGATCTGCCGCGGGAAAAGCGCCGTGCCGAGCGTGAAGATGAGCCCGACGAGCA
>JAGADP010000349.1 GCA_017828885.1 Oscillospiraceae bacterium
GCCCTCCGGTATTAGGAGATTTCGCCGTCTGCGGACGGCGACCCACGGACGCTGTCCCGTGGATCCCTGCAAGCTTTTTTTACGAAAAAAAAGCTTGAGCAAAAAAACGATCTTGGGTGCACCATAATCTGAAACCCCGAAGAACGAAACAGGAGCATCCGAATGGATGCGATGTGCTAAGAAAAACAGCATTGCCCCCTTTGCGAAGCATTGGGGGCAAGCGTTTGTTTATAAGGAGTACCGTCCTCCTCGAAGCAGGACGCCAGCGCGGGCTCCGCGCCTTAGAGCTCGCCCATGGCTGCCTTTGCGTTGGCAAGCATGAGCTTGATGCGGTTCTCCTGGTTGACACGGGTCGCACCGGGGTCGTAGTCGATGGCGATGATGTTCGCGTTCGGGTAGCGTTCCTTGATGGCACGGCTCATGCCCTTGGCGATGATGTGGTTCGGCAGACAGCCGAACGGCTGGGTGCAGATGATGTTCTCCGTGCCGCTCTCGGCAAGAGCGCCCATTTCTGCCGGGATCAGCCAACCCTCGCCCATGTTCACGCCGAGGCCGATGTACTGGCTCACGGAGTGCAGCAGGTGGACAAAATCATGCGGCGGGACAAATACGCCCTGATCGCGCACCATCTTGATGACCTCGTGCTGCTTGGCCAGGAACATCTTGTAGAGCATGTGATAGACCGGGGTCGCAGCGCTGTGTCTGCCATAGAGCTTGATCTCGTTGACCTTGGTGATCATATAATACAGGCAGAATTCCAGCATGGACGGTACCACCGGCTCGCAGCCCTCCGAGATGAGGAAGTCCTCGAGGTGGTTGTTGCCCAGCGGGGAGAACTTGACATAGATCTCGCCCACGATGCCAACGCGGATGCGCGGTACGGTCGAGCGCTTGACCTTGGCAAAATCCTCCAGCATGCCCTTGTAGTATTTCTTGGTGTTGGTGTAGTCCTTTGTCCGCAGGATCGGGATCATCTTCTTGACCCACTTGTCCAGCACCTTCTTGGAGCTGCCTTTTTCGAGCTCGTAGGCACGGCACTGGTTGTACAGCATTTGCAGCATGTCGCCGTAGATGATGCTGTACAGCGAGCGGACGATCATCGGGATGGACATGTGCCAGCCGTTTCTGGGATCCTTTTCCAGGCCGACAAAGTTCAGCGAGATGACCGGCACCTGCGGGAAGGTGTCCTTGAGCGCCTTACGCAGCAGGTGGATATAGTTCGAGGCACGGCAGCCGCCGCCCGTCTGGGGCAGCATCAGTGCGACCCGGTTCGGGTCGTATTTGCCGCTTTTGAGCGCCTCCATGAACTGCCCGATGCACAGGAGCGCCGGGTAGCAGGTGTCATTGTGTACGTTTTTCAGACCCTCGTCCACGACCGATCTTGATTCGTTTTCGAGCACCACGCAGTGGTAGCCGTAGGCCTCAAAGACGCTGATGAGCAACTGGAAGTGGATCGGCAGCATCATCGGGATGAGGATGGTGTGCGTTTCCTTCATTTCCGGTGTAAAGATGGGATATCCGTCTTTTCCAAGCTCGATTTCCATTCGTATCTCCTTCCGATTTGTTTCTGTAGAACTGCCGGTATCACTGGCCGCTCATGGCAGCTAAGAGGCTGCGCAGGCGGATCTTGGCGGCGCCGAGGTTGTTGATCTCGTCGATCTTGAGCTGTGTGTAGAGCTTGCCGCCCTCCTCGAGGATGCTGCGCACCTCGTCGGTGGTGATGGCGTCAATGCCGCAGCCGAAGCTGACGAGCTGCACGAGCTGCATATCCGGCTGTGTCGTCACATACTGCGCCGCACGATAGAGACGGCTGTGGTACGTCCACTGGTTGTGGACATGGAGGTGCGGCATCACACCGAGCGGTGCGACGGCTTCCTCCGTCACAACGGCAAGTCCGAGGCTCGTGATGAGCTTATGGATGCCGTGGTTGATCTCCTTATCGAGGTGGTAGGGTCTGCCGGCGAGGACGATGATCTTTCTGCCCTCGGCTCTGGCCTGGGCGATCATTTCCTGCCCCTTGGCGACGATGTCCTGGCGGAACTGATCCTGCGCCTTGAAGGCAGCATCGAGTGCGCCGGCCACCTGGCTGCCGACATGGTACTTCGCCAATACCTGCTTCATGACCTTGACCACATGCTTGCGATTGTTCAGGTCGAGATACGGATAGAAGAAATTCTCCGCATTCAGACCGCTGTGGTTGGCATGCATCAGCTCCGGATAGTACGCAACGACCGGACAGTTGAAGTGGTTGTTGGTATCCGGCTCCTGGAGATTGTAGCTCATGCACGGCCAGAAGATGAAGTCCACGCCCTTTTCAAGCAGCGTCTCGATATGGCCGTGGGCAAGCTTTGCCGGGTAGCAGACCGTATCGGACGGGATGGTGTGCTGTCCCTTGAAGTAGACCTTGCGGTCGCTCTCGCCGGAGATCTCCACACCGAAGCCGAGTCTTGTGAAGAACGTGTACCAGAACGGCAGACGCTCATAGAAGCTCAGCACCATCGGCAGGCCGACTACGGCACGCTTTTCCTTGGGCTGCTCCTTCACAAGCTGTAACAGACTGTTATATTTATAAAGGTAGAGATCCGGGATCTCAGTCTCGCGCTTGATGCCCGCACCCTTCTCGCAGCGGTTGCCGGAAACGAAGCGGCCGCCGTCCGAGAAGCGGATGATCGTGAGCTGGCAGTTGGCGGTACAGCCGCCGCAGCGCACCATCTTGGAGGTGTAGGAGAAGTCGGCGAGGTTCTCCGGGGAGATCAGCTTGCTCTCGGTCTGACCGGAAGCTGTCGCCTGCTCCTTGGCGTAGATCGCCGCACCAAAGGCGCCCATCAGGCCGGAGATGGCCGGACGGATGACGGGTCTGCCGATCTCGCGCTCAAAA
>JAGADP010000350.1 GCA_017828885.1 Oscillospiraceae bacterium
CTGTTGGCGGATTCGATATGGGGCAGTGACGGTGAATATAACTACCGCGAGGCAGCGGAGCTCGTCATCCAGGACATCATGGACTATGATGTCAGCCACACGGACAATATCCTCCGGCTCGGTGACTGGGCCTATGATGTGGAGGAGAGCGACAAGTACTACACAGCGACCCGTGCATCGGACTTCATCATGCTCTATTTCCCGGTGTTTGCGGAGGTGACGGGCGATGCGCGCTGGATGGAGCTCTACGACAACACCTACAGCATCATCAACCATTTCGTGGACAAATACCAGACCGGACTGCTCCCGGACTTCATCGTCAAGGATGCCTCCGGCGAGTGGATCCCCGCCCCGGCGAACTTCCTCGAAAACGAGAATGATGGCGTGTATGAGTACAACTCCTGCCGCGTCCCGTGGCGGATCAGTACCGATGCGCTCGTTGGCAGCAATGTGGATGCCAAGCGCTTTGCCGAGACGATCAATACCTTTTTCAAAAAGGAGACCGGCGGCGATCCCGAGGCGATCATGGCGGGCTACACCCCGGACGGCAGAGCGGTCGCCGACTGGGATGACCTCTGCTTTACCGCACCGCTGATGCTGTCTGCGAAGGCTGCGGGAGATACGGAATTCCACGATACCATCCGGGAGGCGGTCATAGACATCGGCGTGGATTCCTACTTCGGGAATACGATCGCTATGCTCTGCCTCATCACGGATGACGGCGGTTGGCTCGTGCCGGGGACCGGAACACTGACCGGCGATGTGAATGCCGACGGTGCTTTCGATGTGACAGACGTCATCCTGCTGCAAAAATGGCTGCTTGCCGTGCCGGATACGCGCCTTGCCGACTGGAAGGCAGGCGATCTCAATGGGGACGACATCCTGGATGTCTTTGACCTCGGGTTGATGAAACGGGCGCTGCTCGGCTCACAGAAATAGGATTCAGGAGAGCTCACGGTAAGGCCGTGAGCTCTTGCTCTGACGCATGCTTCATAATATCCGGACTTTTTTTTAAAAGAATGTAACACCGTGCCGACAAATCCTGATTATTGTATATGAAAGCACAAATAGCGCTATTCTGTTTTCAAACGAGGTGAACTTTATGACAGAGCAGGAACTGCGTCTCGCTGTGAACCGCTCACAGAAAGAAGGGTTTCGGCTGGTCTTTCAGCAGTACTATCCTTATGTCTATCGCATTGTGTGGAACCAGATACGTGCCGTGGGGACAAAGGAGGATGCGGAGGAGTGCGTCAGTGACATTTTCACGGAGCTGTTCGCGCATTTTGACGATGTGGAGGAAGGCGCACTGCAAGGCTTTATTGGCATCCTGTCGCGCCGCCGTGCCATCAATCAGTTCCAACGGCTCTCGCGGACAATAACGGTTGTTTCGCTCGAAGAGGAAGGCAGCGAGCTTACATCTGATGACCACACGGAAGAAAATGCCGAAGCAAATCTCCGCCAGAGGGCGCTCTATCAGCATATCCGCTCTCTCGGAGAGCCAGATGCGGGTATCATCATTCTGAGGTACATATACGGCTGCAATTCCGCAGAGATCGGCCGCCAGCTAAATATGAACCCGATCACCGTGCGGGTGCGCCTAAAACGCGCCTTGAACAAACTAAAAAAGCTACTTGCGGATGACAGTTTCTTTTCGGATGGAGGTGAAGTATGATGGAGCTTGAAGAAATGCTCCGCGATCTGCGGTATACCAAGGACGCGGATCTTTTGCAGCAGATCGTGACGGACTATCCCACCGGCGATCCGGCAAAGCTGTTTGAGAAAAGCTACCGGAATCATCAGAAGCAGACACAACCGGCAAGTACTTCTTTCCGGAACAGACGGAATATTCTCTACAAAACGATTGGCATTGCGGCATGTCTTCTGTTTTCCGTAGGGATCGGGCTGGGTCTACATCGCCAGCAACAGAAGATCGAACCTCTGCTGCCGCAGGAACCTACGCACGCCGCAACTACCGAGCCTTCCGCAGAAACAGCCTCACAAGAAGCACTCCAAACGTGCATGAACACGACCGCTGCGGAGAGCACCGAAACCGTAGCTGATATCGCGGAGGAAACAGGCACCACAGACATACCGGAGTCTTCTGCATCCGAAACAGAACAAGCACACGCAGAGCCTGCACCGACCAGACCGGCCGCAACATCTGCGCCGACCGAAGCAGCCGTTTCCATCAGTGAAACAGAGCCGCTCCCCACGGAACCGACGGAGCCGGAGAGCACCTCCGGGACGGACGCCGTCATCCTGGACGAAAGCCTGCTGCCGTGGTTTGTGATCGAGGAAGTGAATGGCGTGACACGGATCCGCTACATGCAGGAGGTAGAGCCCTCTCCGGCGGAGTGGGTGACTTATGCGGTCGAAGCAGAGCAGTTCACGCTGACGGATGTGCGCCACCACAGTACCTCCTGTGAATACCGGATCACTGCTGCGGAGACAGAGCAGACGCTGACAGTGTACCAATATGAGCGGACAGCCTTGGTGCGGCTCTGGGATACGGAACTGAACGCAGAGGTGGTATTCATCCACGAACATCCCGGCTGCGCATGGACGGATGCCAACGGAAAATGCGGATTGCTCTGGGACGACGGGCAGTATACCTTTGTGGTGGAGACTGCGGAGGAAAATGCCGATATACTGCCCATACTTGCAAAATCCATACGATCGTGAAAGGGGTTGATCTTATGAAAAACATGCTGACAATACTGACCGCTGCGCTACTTGCAGTGATGTGCCCGCTTTCTGTTTCAGCGATGGAACTTCCGGCTGACACCGGCGCGTCCTTTGCAGACATGGAGATCGTGGAATGTGACATGCTGAGCGGCTATGCGCCGATCATCTGCGTGGATGAAAACCGGATCTATGGCATTACGCCGAGAGAGCATTACCTGCGCTTTGTGCTGCGGGACGGGATCGACAACGATACGGCAGTCACACAGGTGCTGGAGGTACTGGAAGAGGTCTATCCCGGCATCACGGAGCGCTATCGTGCAAAAGACTATGATAGTCCGGCTGCTCGGCTCCTGACAAACGATCAGGGCTATTGCGAGGTGGAGGACTACACGGATACCGCCGGTTCTGCGGAGATCTCGGAACAGATCATGCAAGCTCTTGCGGCAAAGGGTCTTATCACGGAGTTTTACTCGTGGGGAGAGACTGTGAACTACGTTGAGATCCAGTGCGGATTTCCGGACGGGAACACAGCCGATCCGCTTGCCTTCGCGGAGGACATCACGGAGGAACAGACCGCAGCGCTGCAGGCGTATCTGGCGGAACACTACCCGGCGTTTGCAGTAATGGAGCGCACACCTGACGAGGACGCCTTCCGTGTCGCAAAAGTACGGATCAAAACGCCGGAGGATACAACATTCGCAGAAAAACTGCGGATCTGCAACGAACTTGCGGAGCGGGTCGGTGTCTATGGCGGTAACTTCCATGTGGATGCAATGATGCCGCAGGAAATGCCCGGTCACAATGCGCTTGAAAAGCCCGGTGATGTGACCCTCGACTGCAAGATCGGCATCACGGATGTGATTGCATTGAACCGCAACATCATGACCGGCGACCCGCTTTGTGACACGGCGAAACTGAACGCCGACATCAACGGGAACGGTACGCCGGATGAGACGGATGCGCTTGCCATTCTGAAAGAGATCGTAGAGATCACGGAAGGATTCACTGAACGATAACCGAACGACTGCACCTCGCTTTCCGATCAGAGCTTCCCTGCGCACGCTTGACATCTGCCTGAAAATGAGATAGAATAAATGCAAGATCTCTGTAAGATACGGCGATGAAAGTTGTGTAGATAGGTAGAAGACCATCGGAAAGCGAGGTGCCTTTTATGGAAGATCATGCGATCATACAATTGTACTGGGACAGAAATGAGCAGGCGATCACCGAGACTTCTGCCAAGTACGGACACTACTGCACGAGCATCGCCATGCACATCCTGCACGACCATGAGGATGCCGAAGAGTGCGTCAACGATACCTACCTGAACACCTGGAACGCCATCCCGCCGCACAGGCCGACGCTGTTGTCTACATTTTTAGGGAAGATCGTGCGGAATCTCTCCTTTAACCGCTACAAGGCAAAGCATTCCCGGAAGCGCGGCGGCTACGAAATGGCACTGATCCTCGATGAGCTGAGTGAGATCGTCTCCGACCGGGAAAGCGTCGAGGATCAGGTGAGCCGGAACGAACTGATCGGCGAGATCAATGCATTTCTGTCTGCGCTTTCTGTGGAAAAGCGCTATCTGTTCATCCGGCGGTACTGGTATGCCGACCCGGTTGCAGACATTGCGAAGAACTGCGGCAAATCGCAGAACGCCGTCTCCGTGGAGCTGAACCGGCTCCGGAGCAAGCTACGCAGCCACCTGACGGAAAGGGGGTACGACCTATGAAAAAAGAGGAATTCTTTGAACTGCTCGGTGAGATCGACGAAACTGCCGTCAAAGCGGCAGAGCAGCCGCCCGCCCGAAAACGCCGTTTCTGGATCCCATGCGCGGCAGCCATTGCGGCCTGCGTTGCTGTTGCTGTC
>JAGADP010000032.1 GCA_017828885.1 Oscillospiraceae bacterium
GGCTACACGGTCAACACCTGCAAGGGCAAGCCGACCAATTCGGAGTTTATCGCTCTGGTGACAGACAAGCTCCGCCTCCAGCAGAAGACCGGCAGCGACCTCGCCAAGGTCAAGTGATGCCCTGTATAAGAAATGCGCATTCCTGTCGGAACCGGTAAGCACCGTCATGAAAGGGCGGTGTCTGCCGGTTTTTTGTCCATTCAGATGCAAAAACAGCCGCCTTCCCGGAGGAAAGCGGCTGTCTATTTGTCAGATCGAATTCGGCACCTTCTCCATCAGCTCCGCATATTTGGAGTCGTTGAGCTTCTCGGCGTCGTTCACGAGGTAGTCCGTTCCACGGTACACATGGAACTGAAACGGCGGGTTATAGCGGATGTTGACGAATTCCCCATCCACTTCGAGCGTCATTTCGAGATCCTCCGGCAGGATCGTCCCGAACCGCTTTTTGGTATAGAAAATATAGGCATCAATTTCTTCCTGGGTCAGGCTGCCGCCTGTGACGTTGACCTTGATCATGGCACTCGCTCCCTCCGGTGAATGATTTGCCATTATTATACCACATTATGATCAAAAATGCAAGAGGGGAACGGAGATTTTCAGAAAAAACAATGACAAAGGATGCAATTTTCAGGATCGCCGCCAAACCGCCCCCTCCGCCGCCGTTCTGCGTCACCTCCCCCGATGGGGGAGGCCACAAGGAAGGGTGCTGCGCACCCTCAAACCCGCTTTTTCTCAAAATTGGTTTCCGCAGTAGATTTTTCGCCGCCCCTATGCATCCTTCCGCACCAGTCCCCAGCCGCCCCATTCCCAGAGCGTGACATTGCCGTCGGGATCCTCGATGCGCAGGACGCCGCTGTCATCGACCTGCATCCGCTGCCCGCGGACGGGGATCTGCGAGGACATCCACACCGGATCGAGCCGGTCCGGGCGCTGCATGTCCCATTCATAGATGAACAGGTGCTCGGTGGGGCAGGCCTTGTCGTCCGGCTTCTGCCAGAAAGGCTGGTGCTTGCCGAAGCTCCCGCGCCGCCATACGTGCAGCATCACCTCGTCATAGCCGTCCCGGTCAAGGTCACAGATGAAGCAGTCCGCCACCGCCCAGTCGTTCCCCGAGGAAAACAGTGGCTCATCCGAACTGATGCGCAGCCGGCTGTCATGCAGCGTGACCGTGACGGTCTCCTCCCTTGCCGGGGTGCGGATGACGGTCTGCTCGCCTGTCGTTCCGAACACGACCCACGGCGGCAGATCCCGCAGCAGATGCGCCCGCTGCGTCAGAACGCCGCCGCACGGTGCCGCGATCACCACAGCCGTGAGGATCAGCAGCAGCCGCTTAATTGGCTGTGCGCCAGTCATACACGAGGTCGTTATACCAGTCAGGGCGCTTCACGTTCGCATCCTGCTCGTATCTGCCTTCTTCATTCACCTCATAGCCGAGCATCGTGCGCCACTTGCTGTCCGTCAGACGGTCGCTGATCGGCTGCTCGAACTGGTAGAACGAGTATACCGGCCCGGATGCCACCTTGAGCTTGCCGTCCACCTCGACGATGGCGTAGATCTCCATCGGCTTGCCGGTGCCGACTTCGAGGCAGGTGCCGTTCGGATCCGTCGCAATATCGGCCACGATCGGCGCAGGATGCTCTGCCGTGGAGAGATAGGTCTGATCCGGGAACTCTGCCTGCATGACTTCCTGCCAGAAGTGCTCAAGCTGGCCGCCGATCGTGCGGATGAGCTCGAATTCCTCATCTGTCGGCACTTCGCCGTTCAGCTCCTTCTCAGCGATCGTGCAGAGCTTGCCGGAGAGCTCCGCTAAGATCCGCAGGTTCTCGCGGTCGGCATCCATCAGCATGCCATAGCCGGAAAGGCCGTCAGATGTGGCCTGTACCAGCGCCTCAAGGCGTGCAAAGACCTCGGGCTCGGCCTCGACATAACCTCTGTCGTCCGCATCCTCGATCTCAGCGCCGCCCATTTCACCCATCATCTGCTTGGAGTAGAGGATGGTGTCGTGCTTGAGCTCGGTGTAGCTGCCCTCGAATGTCAGCAGCTCCTTCCGGCGCCATGCATCCGACTGCATGAAGGTCGGGTAGTTGGAATCCTTCGTTTCGAGCAGCGGCATGAGCGTGTAGATCCATGCGGAATACAGGTTCGCCGTCCAGGTCTCAGCCGGCGCTTCGCTTGCGGTCTTGCGCACCTTGTCCATCTGCTCGCGGTAGTTCGGATAGTTCGCCTTACCTGCATTCTCCACGATGGCAAGCGCCGTATCGGAGCCGAGCGCTGCCGGGAAATCGAGCGCATCCGGCAGCATACGCTTGTTACCGTCCGCATTCTCCTTCACCTGACGATAGGTGAGCTGTGTGAAGCTTGCTTCGTCGATGGAGAAGCGCTGACCCATGAAGCGGAAGCCCTTCTGTACGGCATCGCGTTCCTCATCGGTGGTATCCTCAAAGACAGGGATGGAGTTGATGGCCGGTGCCGGCAGATCCTTGCAGAGCGCCATGAAGCTGCTCCACTCCGCATCCTTGCCGACCAGCTCGGAGGCATCGGAAACAGCGCCGTAGGCCGCCTCGATGGTCGGGCGGATCTCGTAATAGCCAAGATCATCCGAAGCACCCGCAAAGAACGATGTCACATCATAGACCTTCGACCAGGTCTGGAAGGCATCGCCCTCCATGCCGAGCGTCACGAGCACGGCAGCGCGGCTGAGATCCTCGCTGTCGAACGAAAAGCCCATACGCCCGTACCACATCATGGCCTTGAAGTAGCGCTTCAGCTCCTCGGAGCTGTCATAATAGCCGCGGGGGATGTACTGGGATTAGTACTCCATGTTCTCCGTGAAGATGTTGGAATAGGCAATGCCGGACGCATCAGAGATGGCATTCAGCTCTGCCTGTACCTCCGGAGCGACCGCATCCGGCACGATGGCATCCGGGTCGAGCAGTGAGCAGCCGACGGCAAAGTACGCCATTTCAATGCGGGCTGCCTGCTCCCACTCCGTGCCTTTCAGCTTATCGTACTGCTCTGCTGCATTGCTGAGCATGATCTGGGAAACACCCAGCATATCGCCGCTGAGCTGCTCCATTTCGAGCCGTTTCAGCAGATAGGCAAAGTACAGGTGATAGGTGTGCATCATCGAATCGACCGTGACGTAATTCGCCCGAAGGTCATAGCGGTTGCTCTCGTACAGCTCAAAATACTCGCTCTTGTACTGCTCCGTCAGCGCAAAGCCGTTCTTCGCCATGAGCGACTTGATCTCCTGATTGAGATAGAACGAGCCGAAGTAGACATTGGACAGGTCGCTCTCCTGCTGCTGATAGGCATGGGCGATCCGTGCGGCAACGGCTCTCTCCTTGTAATTCGCAGTCAGCAGCGAAGGTCTTGCAAGGTATTTCACATTGGATACATTAACAGCAACAGTCTCCTGTGTCTGTGCAGATTCCTCCGCAGGCGCTGAGTCCTGTACCTCCGTAGCAGGCTCCGCAATGCTGCTGTCCTGCACGGATACAGCACTCTCCGGCTGGGATGCAGACGGCTGGATGCCGCAGCCTGTCAGCAGTACAGCAATGCCCATCAGCAGGGCGATCGGCTTTCTGTTCATGGTGTTTCCTCCTTTGGTCTCTGCCGCCGAAGCGGTGTTTCTACTCTGTATTATAGCACATCTCTTTTTAGAAGTCAAACCCTGATGTAAACAAGCGACCCCGCCTCCCTCCCGGGAAGCGGGGCCGCGTATTACCCAAAAATACCCTTATCTGCTTGCAAGTACCATTCTCTTTAATAATGCCAGATCGAATACGTCGATCACACCGTCTTCATTCATATCTGCCTGGTCGCTGTCGATCTCTGTCTGTACCAGGAGTAAATATTTCTGGAGAGTAATAATGTCAAGCACAGTAACAGCGCCGTCACCGTTAACATCACCCAGAGACGCCGGCTGGGGGACATCCCCTTTTGGCACGGCGTACAGCGCGTAGGCAGTCATCTTGCTCTGCGTAGCGCTGATGAAGAGGTTCTGCATGTCGCTGAGCTCCTCGCCCTCCTTGAGGCCTTCCTTGACATCGGCAAAGGTGAAGGTCTTCATGTAGGGCAGCTCGCTCTCCTCGCTGGCTGCGATGCGGTTCCAGGAATCCTTGCCGGTGCCCTGGAGCACGAGCTCGGGCGCTTTCTTGGACTCGTAGAAGAGCACGAGGTCATAATACTCGTTGACATAATCCTTCCAGCCCGGAACAGTGAAATTGTCCCATACATCAACTTCATCGCCGGCCTCGGACTTGTAGAGCTCTACCCAGTTATCCTCCACCGGGATGTTGTCCCAGCCGAACTTCGGCTCGGTGACTTCCTGATAGTCCGGAAGCGTTGCATTGACGCCGTACACGTCCATCATCGTCTGGATGACCGGCTTGGAGCAGTCATACCAGGTACCGTTGAGGCGGTACAGATAGCCGTGCGCCTCACCGTCGGATACGTTGATGACATTGTTGTCCCACAGAACGCACGGGATACCGGCGTTCTTGGCCTTGCTCAGGTAGGACGTTGCCCAACGGCAGCGATCCTCGGTATTTCCGAAGTCGGAAGCGGAGAACTCACCGATGATGATCGGCGCGCCCTTGTCGTTCTGCACCTGGTTGAGCATGTTGAACATGGTCTCCAGTGCATACTCATAATCCTCGCCCCAGCCGCTCTTTCCGGGGAAGTTGTGATTCGCATTGGAATCGGTCGCCATCGTGAAGTAGTACGGTGCATAGGCGTGTACGGACAGCGCCACATTGCCTGCACCCGCAGGGATCTCGATGTTGCGGATCGCATTCTCGCTTGAAGATGCCACATACCCCGGCAGCATCAGCAAGCGCTCCTTGTTCGCCGCAGAGCCGTTCCCTCTGACGGCATCCACGAACACCTTGTTCAGGCGGTTGACATAGCCCCAGCTATAGCCGTTGTCGCCGGAACCGTCGCCCCACTGCTGAACGCTCGGGTTGGCAGTCTGGCGGGGCTCGTTCATGCCCTCGAAGATGAGGTGCTGGTCGTAGTCCTTGAATTCCTCAGCGACCTGCGTCCAGATGTCGTTCATCTTCTTGGAAGCATCTTCATAGGTCTCTTCGGTGAACTGCTTGACGTTGATGAAGTTCTCGTGGTGGATGTTCAGGATGACGAACATATCCCGGTCATAGGCATAGTCTACTGTCTGCTTGACGTAGTCCATCCACTGGTCATTGACCAGATACATCTGGGAGTCCGCATCCCATTCGAGGTGCTCGTACCAGGTGGTCGGGATCCGCACGGTGTTGAAGCCGCCGTCCTTGAGCGCCTGGAACTGGAGCTCTGTCGGCTCCGGATTGCCCCATGCTGTAGCGAATTTCTTCGGTGCAGCGGTGGAAGACAGACCGGTGTTGCCGCAGTCGAGTGTGTTGCCGAGGTTCCAGCCGATGACCATTTTCGATGTGATTCCCTTCGCATCGAGACCCGTCAGACCCTCAGCGCCAGCCGGTAGTGCGGCAGAGAAGCTGCCCAGTGCTGTGACCGCCAGTGCAGCAGCGGATACAGCGGACAGGATCCTGCCTTTGATTTTCTTTTGCATATTTTTCCCCTCCGTTTGCAGTGGACTTCCGCGAGAACTCCCCAGTTCCCGGGTCAGTCCGGTGTGTGTGTCCTTTGGCAGCCATAGCGCTTGGCTGCCGCAGTTCCTCTTTATGAAAGCGGTTGCCTTGTGATTCTATTATACAATTATTTTGCGGCTCTGTCAATGGAAATTGGCCAATTTTCACCCAAAAATGTTGTAAAAATATTATGACCTAAAAAGCATCTTAACATGTTCACAAAATGTTCATCTTAATTCAGAACGTCCACCATACGGTAGCAGAGTGTCTGCGCCGTTTTCGGCAGAGCGGAGCAATAATACTTTGAGTAAATAAAAAAATCCGAAAAATGATTAAAAAACACTTGCAATTTAAGTAAATATCTGCTATACTATAAACAGAACCAAATCAGACAGAAAGGAACCATCATTATGGCTAAGACTGTTAGAATGGCAGATATTGCCGAAAAGCTCGGCGTCAGCGTTGTGACCGTCTCCAAGGCGCTCCGCGGGAAGGACGGCGTCGGCGAAGAGCTGCGTGCGCAGATCGCAAAGACTGCCGAAGAAATGGGCTATATTGCCAAGGGCTCCGGCACGGACAGCTATGTCATCGGTATCCTCACGGCAGGGCGTTATCTCGAGCGCGGTTCCTCCTTCTACTGGAGCCTGTACGAGCGGCTGCTGGCGCATCTTTCCGCCGGCGGCGACTTCGGCTTCCTGGAGGTCGTCAGTGCCGAGGACGAGGCCGCCTGTGCAGTGCCGCGCATCGTGCAGGAACGCCGTGCCGACGCGCTCATCGCGATGGGCACGCTCGAGCTGCCCTACATGCAGATGCTCGGTGATCTGCGGCTCCCGCTGACGATGCTCGATACCTACGAAACACGCCTGCCCTA
>JAGADP010000351.1 GCA_017828885.1 Oscillospiraceae bacterium
ATAGCATCTTTTTCCGAATTTGTCAATATTTTCCGTATGATTCTCAGGGGATCGGTTTTCGGGTGTTTTATTCTTCCTACTCACTGTAAAGCCGCCCCCCTCCCCCGTTGGGGGAGGAAGAGGTTTTAAGGGGGCTGCGCCCCCTTAACCCCCTTTTCCCTTAAAACTATTTTCGAGTTGTATTTTTCGCCCCTAAACAAACCGCAGCTCCGGATCCCATTTCCGGAGCTGCGGTACCTTACCATATCATGTTGTACTTGCAGCATTCTGCACCATTGTCTGAGACACCAGAATACTGCATTGGAGCAGCTTTAGCTGCGGCGGCATAAATTGCTTAGCTTTGATGCCCTGCGAAGCAAGCATCATTGCGGTCACCGAAGCAGTGCACCGTAATCATCGAAGCAACCTGCCTGCAGTGGCTCACTGCTGGTGTTCGTGGAAGAAGATGGGCAGGGTGTCCATGATGTACCATCTTACGAAGCCCCACCAGTGGGTCTTGCCAGGTGCTACGAGGAAGTAGCAGTTGTTCTGGGACAGATCTGTACCGAACTTGAACTTGCTGTTCTTGTGCATCTCCTCATACTGCGGAGCCATGTTCGGGTAAGCGATGTCATCGGAACCGGTGGAAGCGATGATGAAGAACTCGTCATCCTTCAGACCGATGCGGTCGATCTCGTTCGCAACCGTCTGAGACTTGCCGTAAGCATCGTTTGCCTCCCAGTTGTCGCCGGACAGCGGCATCCAGTAAGCGCAGATCTCCATACCGCCATGTACGATGTTCGCCCATGTGGAGCAGGAACCCATCGAGAAGCCGCCGTATGCTCTGTGGTATCTGGTCGCCTTCAGGTTCGTCTCGGAAACATCACCGGCTGCATAGGTGGAGTACTTCTTTTCGATGTACGGAACCAGGCTTGCACGGAATTCCTTGTAGAAGGTCTGTGCGGAGCACTTGTTGAAGGTAGGTGTAACAACGATCAGCGGTTCGAGCTCGCCGTTGCAGATCATGTTGTCGAGAATGTTGTTGAGGTTGAATTCCTCAAAGATGACCGTCTCCTTCTCGCCGCCGCCATGCATCAGGTACAGGATGTTGTACTTCTTGGAAGCATCATATCCCGGAGGCGTGTAAACGAGACAGGTGTTGTCGCCGTTGATGCTGCTGTAGTACTCACGGGTCACAGTACCGGACTGTGCTGCGGGCTTGGTGTAGTCCTTGCCGGCAGGAGACTCATGATAGGAAATATCGGACGGATAGTTGTAGTTGCTCTTGGGCGGATCGGTCGGTGCTTCCGTCGGCGGAATGATCGGCTCCGGGAAGTTCTTGATCTGGCCGTGTACGAACTTGTACAGATAGATCAGGTCTACCACTTCCACTTCGCCGTTGCCGTCGATGTCAGCGGATATTTCGTCATACTTGTTGGCAAATCTCTTGTGAACCATGCCGCTCTTGGCAAATGCGATGTCGAATACATCGACAACATCATCGCCGTTGACGTCGCCGGTCAGTGCAGAGCTTCTGACACGAATGAACGGAGCGCCGGGGCCGGAAATGCTGATGCCGGACTTGGCGATGACAACGTCATCCATGTAGAAGTCGGAAGTGCTGTCGGGCATCTCGACATAGAGCTGGAAGCCGGTGCCGTCTGCCGGGAGCGTGTAGCTCTCGTTGGAAAGCTGTACCCACTGACCCTTGCCAACGGTCGCCTCAGCGATGTGGTCGTAATGTGCCTCACCGTCAGAACCGGTGTACTGGAGAGACAGATAGAATCTGTCGGTATCCTCACCGCCGGTGTACATGGCATTGGTCGAGAAGCTATAGGTCTCGCCCGGCTTGTAGATGCGGCTGCTCAGGGGCGTGCCTGCGCCGTTCCACTCAGCCGTTCTGCCGGTTACATACAGGGACTTGCTGCCGCTGTAGGCCTCCTTGGAGGAAACTTCTACGCTTGCGGCGCCTCTGCCGGAGAAACTGCCGGCGGAACTGTCAAAGTCGGTATCCATCCAGTAGCCGTTCTCATCGGGCTCCGGATCCGGAACAGGCTCGGAATTGCCGGGGCCTCTCCACTCATCGCTCGGAAGCAGGCTCATCAGCTTGGTGTAAGCGGCCTTCGGCTGCAGCCGATCAGTGTACAGCAGGCCGTGTGCGCCGGAATCCAGCCAGGAATGGCCGTCATCCGGGCCCCAGATCTGAACGAGCGTTACGCGGCCGTCAGACTGCGGATTGTTGTTCCAGTCAACTGCTGCCTGGAAAATGGCTGCATACTTGTTGGCCTGATCCTGGTCGGAGAACTTGCCGCTCTCGCAGTTGATGTCCAGCTCGGTGATCTGTACATCGCAGCCGATGGACAGGTACTTCTTCATGGCGAATAAGTAGTTATCCACGCCGGAGAAGCCGTTCCAGTCAGCGTTGATATGGCTCTGCATACCTACGCCGTCGAGGAGACCCTTCTGGTACAGGGACTTACACATGTTGTAGATGCAGTCACGCTTGTGATCCCAGTACTCGTTGTAGTCATTGTAATAGAGTTTGCAGGTCGTCGGAGCGTACTTTCTTGCATAGGTGAAAGCCTGCTCTACGAAGCTGTTGTCGCCGTAGATCTGAACCCACGGAGAATTGCCGTTGCCCCAGCCGGGCGTTCTTGCGCCGCCTGCACCGGAGGTACGGTTGGAATCATCGGATACACACTCGTTGCATACGTCATACGCATACAGATCAAGCGTCGGATACTGGCTCTGGATGGCGCCGAACATCTCCTTGATGTAGGACTCCATACGGGCGTTCATCGTGTTCTTGTCTACCCAGTTACCGTTGTTCTTGAAGAAGAATTCCGGCATCTGGCTGTGCCATACGAGGGTATGGCCACGGAATCCGAGATTATTCTGTACGCAGAAATCCATGATCGCTGCGCAGGAATTGAGCGATACGGTAACGTTGGTACCGTTGACGCCCTTCAGCGTGGAATCCGGCTTGGTCTCGTTCTCGCACTCGATCGCGGTGCAGTCCTTGAGCAGCATACCGGTGATGCCGCTGTTGTTGATGGTGCCGCCGTTCAGGATGTTGCCCACGCGGAAGTAACCGCCGAACTCATCCTTCAGACCGATCTCACTTGCCGCTGCACTTGCTGTGATCGCGGAAAGATCCTGCTTGGTAGTGATGGCTGCGTCGTCGAATACGAAGTCAGCCGTGCTGTCGGTGGTCAGGTTCAGCTCGAATTCATAGGCATCCTTCGGAGCCGTGTACTTGCCGGACAGTGTCGTCCACTCGCCCGCCTTGACGTTCTTGACTGCGAGCTCCTTGACAGTGTCTTCGCCGGTCTTCTCGTCCTTGGTCAGAACGGAGAAACGGAAAGTCTCGTCGGTGTCAGCCTTTACCTTCACAGAGTAGGTATAGGACACGCCGCCGAACAGATAGAGACCCTTCGAGGACTTGGCGCCGTCCTGGGCAGAATTTCTGCCGGTGACTGC
The DNA here is from genome assembly GCA_017828885.1 of Oscillospiraceae bacterium. GTDB lineage: Bacteria > Bacillota > Clostridia > Oscillospirales > Ruminococcaceae > UBA3855. Next base: position 3,460 of record JAGADP010000351.1, read on the forward strand.
CATACCTCTCGAGCCGCCGAAGCCTGCGCCGTCCACAGCCGTCAGCACAGAACCCTCTGTGTCATGCCAGCCGTTGTACGTCACTTCAAAGTCGTTGTAGACTGCCTCTGCTGCCTGTGTGTTGATCGCCGGGAACGCCGCAAGCGTTGACACGGCACACAGGACTGCTGTCAGAGTCGCTGTGAGTTTTTTCCGATTCATGGTAATACTCCCCCTTATTCTCCATGCGTCGTTTGTGTGTATTCGGTTTTTCTCTTTTTTATCTGGTGATGGAATCACAGTCAGCATCCGACCGGCACCCGGAACGTGCGGCATTCCAGTTGTCCGTTCATCAACATTCTGTACAAATTCTTGTTCACCTGTTATTTCAAATTATATAATAAAAAGTACACACTTGCAACCTACAGTTTGAAGAATCGGTGGACAATATGCCGGACAACTGCGAAAGAATGTCAATTTTTTACCATAATAATCAAAATATTTTCTACATTGAACGGAAATTAGTTCGCATGTGCCCGTACATGATAGTCCGGATATGTACATACATTTGTATTGCCTCGAAACATTTGTCACACAAGATATGGACGCTCCCCTCATAACAAACGCCGCACAAAGGACAGTGTCCCCTGTGCGGTGTCATGCTTTTTATGATATTTAGTGTATCCTCCTCATTCCGCGCTGCGTCCTGGCTTGAGCGCGCCCTGGTGGCTGCGGATGATGAGCCGGATGGTCTCATAGAGGTCCGGTTTGAGCTTCTCGAGGCTGCACGGCTCACTGTAGAGGATCGCCGAATAGCACGCCCCCGACACCAGCTCGATGATGAGGAAGAGCATCGTCTCCGGCTCCCGGAACATATACGGCGAATCCTCGAGCATCTGCTCATACACATCGCCGAAGTTCACATCATCCTCGAGCACGGGCGAGGTCAGCGCATTCTTGAACAGTCCCCAGCTCAGGTTCTTGGAGATGAAATTCAGCAGTGCCTGGTTGGCATTGAGCTGCTCGATGATATTGTCGATGACACGCACGATCTTTTCCTCGATGCACAGCGTCTCCCAGTCCGGCGACCGCTCGAGCGTGCTGACGGCAGTCCGGAAAAGCTGGCTCGATTTGTGGGAGATCAGCTTGTTGCGGATGTCGTACTTGTCCTTGAAGTACAGATAGAACGTCCCCTTCGCCACACCGGCGCTGGCGACGATGTCCGAGATCGAGGTCTTGCTGAAGCCCTTGGTGGTGAAATGCTCAAACGCCGTGTTGAGCAGCGTGCTCTCCTTGTGGCGCTTGTTGATCTCGAGCTTTCCCATGGTTACACCTCCCTGCAATGACCTGATGCGGCACAGATCTGCCTCTGCGCACATATACTATCTTTATTATACACGATTCCGGCGGCATTTGTCAAGCAGTGCGGCTTTTCAAAAATGACCGATAGTCATAAATATCCTGTATGGATTTTGTGCATACATACGAAAATATGACCATCGGTCAGATTTTTCATTCTAAAATATTGACTACCGGTCATTTTTGCAGTATACTGGGTACAGGAAAAGCGGATCACCCGCACATTCTGACAGAAAGGAACTGATACTATGCTGAAATTCGGAGAATGGGTCGTCAAGCACAAGCTCCTGATCCTCCTTTTAGGTCTGGCGCTGATCGTACCGGCGACCTTCGGCTATCTCAACACCCGTGTCAACTACGACATTCTGTCTTACCTCCCGTCTGATCTCGAGACGATGCAGGGGCAGGACATCCTGAAAGACGAGTTCGGCAAGGGCGGCTTCTCCTTCGTCATGATCGAGGGCATGCCCGACAAGGACGTCGCCAAGGTCCACGAAAAGCTCGAAGCCGTGGACGGCGTGGCGGAGGTGCTCTGGTATGACTCCCTCGCCGACATCTCCGTTCCCAAGGAGATCCTCCCCCAGAAGGTCTATGACTTCTTCAACGCCGGAGACTCCACGCTGATGCTCGTCTTCTTCGAGGACACGACCTCCGCAGACTCCACCATGAACGCCATCGACAAGATGCGCGAAGTGACCGGCGAGCAGTGCTTCATCTCCGGCATGAGCGCCATCACCACCGACATGAAGCACCTCTCCGACAGCGAGACCGTCGGCTATGCGCTCATCGCCGTCATCCTGACGAGCCTGATCTTAGCGCTGACGATGGACTCCTTCCTCATCCCGGTGTTCTTCATGCTCGGCATCGGCTTGGCAATCATCTGGAACCTCGGCACGAACTTCTTCTTCGGCGAGATCTCCTTCCTGACACAGGCGCTCTGTCTGGTGCTGCAACTCGGCGTCACGATGGACTATTCCATCTTCCTTTGGCACAGCTACAAGGAGCAGAAAAAGACCTACCCGGACAGCGGCGAAGCGATGGCACACGCCATTGCCATGACCGTCTCCGCCGTGGTCAGCTCCTCGTTCACGACCGTGGCAGGCTTCCTGGCGATGTGCTTCATGAGCTTCACGCTCGGCCTTGATCTCGGCATCGTCATGGCAAAGGGCGTCATCTTCGGCGTGGTCGCCTGTGTGACCGTCCTCCCGGCGATGATCCTCGTCTTCGACAAGGCGCTCACCAGGACCTCCCACCGGGATCTGCTCCCGGAATTCCACAAGCTCCCCGCGTTCATCACCAAGCACTTCGCGCTGTTCCTGACGATCGGCGTGGTGCTCCTCTTCCCGGCTGTCTACGGCAACGGCAACTACAATGTCTACTACAACCTCGACAGCACCCTTCCCGCGACCCTCGACAGCGTGGTCGCCAATGAAAAGCTCTCGGAGCAGTACAACATGAACAGCACCCACATGCTGCTGGTCGATGCCTCGATGGATGCCAAGACCTGCGAGAAGATGCTCGAAGAGATGAAGCAGGTCAAGGGCGTGGCGTTCACGCTGAGCTATCATTCCCTCGTCGGCACCGCCATCCCGGATGAGGTCGTTCCCGAGCGCATCAAGACCGCCCTCAGCAGCGGCGACTATCAGCTCATGATGATCGGCTCAGAATACAAGGTCGCTTCCGATGAGGTCAACGAACAGGTCGCACAGCTCAACAGCATCGTCAAAAAATATGACGCCGACGGTCTGCTCATCGGCGAAGCACCTGCCACCAAGGATCTGATCGAGATCACAGCACATGACTTCAAGGTCGTCAGCATCCTCTCGATCGCGGTCATCTTCCTCATCATCGCGTTCACGTTCCGCTCGGTCACGCTGCCGGTCATCCTGGTATCGGTCATCGAGCTTGCCATCATGCTGAACCTCGGCGTTTCCTACTACCTGAACGACACGCTGCCGTTCATCGCCTCCGTTGTCATCGGCACGATCCAGCTCGGTGCGACCGTGGATTATGCCATCCTCATGACGACCCGCTACAAGACCGAACGTGCCGCCGGCAAGGACAAACACGAGGCAGTCGGCATCGCCCTGGCGACCTCCATGAAGTCCGTCATGGTCTCGGCAATGGGCTTCTTCGCCGCCACCATCGGCGTGGCAGTCATCTCGAAGATCGGCATGATCTCCTCGCTGTGTATGCTGCTGGCGAGAGGTGCCGTCATCTCGATGCTCGTCGTGCTGACCGTGCTGCCGTCGCTGTTTTTGCTCTTTGATCCGCTCATTTGCAGAACCAGCGCCGGGTTCCCGAAGCCTGCACCCAATAATAGAAAGCTCAGTTTTGGGATGCATAACAGTGCGAAAACACTGTAAACCCACCACCTCCGCCGCCGTTCGGCGGCTCCTCTCCCTATAGGGGAGGGATGGTTTTTAAGGGTGTTGCACACCCTTAACCCGCTTTTTCGATTGAAAGGAGTGCGTTATCATGAAAAAATACCAGAAGATCCTTGCAAGCCTGCTGGCTGTTGCCGTTTCCGCCGGTGCGACCGGTGCCTTTGCCTATCGCCATAGAGATGCCGCCGCTGTCACAAACACCGAGACTGCCGATGAGGCACAGCCTGCGGAGGAACCCACCGAAGCCGCATCCGCAGAGAGAAAACCTGCCGCCGGAAAGCCCTTCAAGGACGAGACGGTCTATGTCCTCTGCAACAACAGCGCCGGTGTGCGGGATGTCATCGTGAGCGACTGGCTGAAAAACCCCGGTGCGCTCCCGGGTCTGACGGATGTCTCCTCCCTGACGAACATCGAGAACGTCAAGGGCGATGAAAGCTTCACCGGACAGGGCACTTCCCTGCGCTGGGATGCCGCCGGGAACGACATCTACTACAAGGGCAAGTCGGACGGCGAGCTGCCCGTGACCGTCAATGTCGAGTACATCCTCGACGGCCAGACCGTTTCCCCGGATGCCGTCAAGGGCAAGAGCGGCCATCTGCGCATCGAGTGGCACTACACCAACAACACCGCCGTGACACAGCGCGTCGGCGACAGCAACCGTAACATCTGTGTGCCGTTCCTGACGGCCAGCACGGCGCTCCTCGATACGAACGTCTTCCGGAATGTCTCCGTCACCAACGGCCGTGTCATCTCCGACGGCGAACGGCTCATCGTCATCGGCATGGCATTCCCGGGACTGTCCGAAAGCCTCGGGCTGGATGAGACCGACCTCGACATCGAGATCCCGGAGACCTTCTCGATCGAAGCCGATGTGGAGAACTTCATCATGTCCGACTCCGTGACGGTCGTCTCCAACGAAGTATTCAGTGAGATGGATCTGGACAAGACCACTTCCCTCTCCGATATTGAGGAAAAGCTTGACGAGCTGAACGATGCCGCAGAACAGCTCTGCGACGGCACCTCCAAGCTCTTTGACGGCATCCAGACGCTCTCTGACGGTACGATCGAGCTCTCCGATGGTGCCAAAACACTCTCCGACGGCGCAGGCTCCCTCTCTGACGGTGCAGCGCAGCTCTCCGGCGGCGCAAAGAAAATGGCTGACGGCTGCAAGAGCGTTTCGGACGCAGCCGCACAGGTCTCGAACGGCATCAGCTCCGCCAAGACCGGCGCAGGCTCTCTGATGGACGGCATCACCTCCGTCAAGGACGGTGCCGCCACCCTGTCCGCAGGCATCGGCTCCGCCAAGGACGGTGCGGCACAGCTTGACGGCGGCCTTGCACAGCTCAGCACCGGTGCAGCAGGTCTGACAGACGGCCTGAGTCAGGTCAGCACAGCGGCAGGCCAGCTCTCCGCGGGCATCACGGCTGTGAAGAACGGCGCCGGTTCTCTGTCCGAGGGCATCGGCTCCGCCAAGGACGGCGCCGGCCAGCTTGCCGAGGGCTCCGCATCGCTTGCGGGCGGTCTGGAGCAGGTCGCAGGCGGCATCGACAGCGCTGCGGCTTCGCTCGATGCGACTGTTGCTGCCAATGAGCAGGCGCTTGCCGCCTTGCAGGCAGCGTATGCACAGGCACCCTCCGAGCAGCTTGCGGTCGCCATCGGAACACTCGAGCAGACCATTGCCGGCCAGCAGCAGATCGCCGCTTCCATGAAGGAGGGCGGTGCGCTCCGGGACGGCGTCAGCGGGCTACAGAACGGCGCCGCATCGCTCCAGACGGGGCTCACATCCCTCTCCGGCGGCCTGAGCACGGCACAGGAAGGTGCCGCATCCCTCTGCGAGGGGCTGAACGCAGTAGATACCGGCAGTCAGGCGCTCTCCGAGGGCATCGGGAAGCTCAGTGACGGCGCCGCGCAGCTCGGCAGCGGCATCGCCAGCGCCAAGGAGGGCAGCAGTGCGCTGTCCGGCGGCATGGATGCGCTCTACAACGGCGGTACGGCTCTGTATGACGGTGCCGTGCAGCTCTACGGCGGCGCAGACCAGCTCAACAGCGGCATGGGCACGCTCTATGACGGCAGCATGAAGCTCGCCGAGGGTGCCAAAACGCTGTACACCTCCGGGCTCACGCTGGCCGAGGGCGCAGATTCCCTTGCAGCCGGCACCGGCAAGGTAGCCGACGGCGCCTCTGCGCTGTATGACGGCACTGTCCGGCTCCGGGATGGCGTTGCAGAGCTCTCGGACGGCTCCGGCGAGCTGAACGACGGCATGCTCCGCTTCAAGACGGACGCCATCGACAAGCTGAACGACCTCTACAACGACAAGGTCGCAGCCGTTGCCGAGCGGCTCCGTGCAGTCGGCGAGGCATCCCGTGCCTAAAAGAGCTATTCCGGCATCAGCGATGGAATGGACGGCCAGGTCAAGTTCGTCTACACGATCGAAGGCATCCGATAAACCAACAGCAAGTGGCTGCACCACGCAGCCCCTTCTTTTGCATCCGCTTGACTTTTTCTGCCGCCAGTGCTACAATAAAGCTGTAAAACACCATGATAAAGGAGATCCTACCTATGAAAAAACTTGCAGCGATCATGCTCACACTGAC
>JAGADP010000006.1 GCA_017828885.1 Oscillospiraceae bacterium
CCTGGATCACGATGCCGAACAGCACCACGGCAAAGAAGTACAGGAGCGCGGCGCGGCGTTTCTTTGTCATGGCCTGCCAGCTCCACATGAGCAGAATGAACGAAAGTGCGAAATAGAACGCTGCTGCGGCGTAGATGCACCACTCGCCCCAGCATCTGGTGAATGTCCGGGAGCCGTCGTAGTAGTAGATCCAGTGGGTCAGCGGGTTGAGTATGGCGCCGACCTCGGTGATGAGGAACGGGAGCGCCAGCAGCACCTTGGGCAGGAGCCGGAGCCTTGTCAGTCGCTTCGTGACCGATGTTACATATAAAAGGAAGGCGGGGCAAAGCGCTGTGTGCAGCAGGAAATACACATATATGGATGACCTGACGGCCATATAGGCGGGATCGGAGGTCCTGGAAGCCGGAATGAGCACGGATTCGACCGCTATGGAGGCTGCATTCAGCGTGAGGATCAGCGTCATGCCGAGGAAGATCTTGTTCTGTGGCTTCTGCGTCCTTTGACGCACCAGGGTAAACAAAAGTATTGTAAAGCAATTCATGATCGCCGCAAGGCTGAAGGCCAGTTGACTCATAGGAATGTCACCCCTTTCGGCTCAGATACACGTATTCATTTTTTATTATACCACAGTTCTCTGAAAAAAGCAATATATTTTGTGCAATTTATCGGATAGCATTTCTACGCGGGCGGGTCGCGGGGCGGCTTAACCTGACGATGTAAATCATGAATAAATTGTGAAGTTTGTTATTGCTGCGAACGAAGACTTATTTTACTGTAAAAATGATACAGCGCATATCACAGTTCGGCCAAATATGGTACTGCAAATTTGGTGAAAAAGCGAACAATAACAATTTCTTGCATGGGCTGACATGCATTTTTAGCGCACAATGGCGAATTCTTTTTCGGAATTTATTGACAGCAGAAACGTAATATGTTATAATAATTTCATGGAGAGTAATATTTTGTTAACAAACTGTTGCGGGAATGTACACAAAACAAGTTCCCCTCAGTAGATATGGCACCCATCATTACAGAATGGATAGGGAGGATGGCATTATGAACCGGAAAATCATTGCGGGACTGGGCGCACTTGCTCTGACGGCTTCCATGGCACTGGCCGTGCCGGTCAGCGCAGGCGCAGAAGTGTATGAACCGATCCATGGCGAAACGGTCTCCTTCGACAAGTACCTTGTGATGAAGAATACTTCTAATGTTCCGAATGTGAGCTTCTCGTTCACGGTCGAGCCGATCAAAAAGCGTATCCCTGCCGATGCCACGGTGGATCCGCGGGCACTGGCTGTAGAAAAGGGCCCGACCGGCATCAAATTCGCAGCAGGGAACGGCGTCACGTTGAACAACGCGACAAAGGCGACTGCAACGTTCTCGGGTGAGACCGCGGTACATGCCGAGAAGGATAAGGCCAGCAAGAGCCTTGTGTTTGCCACACCGGCAGACACCACAGACGAAAAATTCGCCGAGATCACGCTGACGCTTGATCTGACAGGCGTGACATTCACACAGCCGGGCATCTACCGCTACAAGATCACGGAGCTCCCGACCGTGTATGCCGGCGTCACCTGTGACCCGACCGAGGATCGCTACCTCGATGTGTATGTCTTTGATGACAGCGATGAGGACGGCAATGATTTCCTCTTTGTTTCCGGCTACAGCGTCCACACAGGTACAGAGGCGCCGCGGTACGGACAGAAGGATATGTCCAAGAAGTCCACGGGCTTCTGCAACCGGTTCGACGCCAATGCGCTCCGCTTCGAGAAGAAGGTCACCGGCAACCAGGGCTCGCGCGACAAGTACTTTAAATTTACTGTAGCACTGACCGATCCGGACGGTCTTCCGCTCAGCGACAACGATGTGTTCACGATCTCCGGTGACTGGGACAGAACACCGGAGCAGCACTTCGGAACATCGTACACAGCCGCAGAGATGGCCTCCAACGATGTGAGCATGCTGACCTACGCCGACCTGAAGAACGGCTATGACTTCTACCTCCAGGACGGCCAGTACATCCAGCTCGACAGCATCCACAGCGGTCTGGGCTATGTGCTCACCGAGGTGCAGGAGGACTACATTCCGGCCGCCGCGCTCACGGGCGACGTGAAGACCGGTGACGGGAACAGCGAGGGCGAGGCCATTGCAGCCGAGATCCAGGCGGGCCGCACCTGCGTTGTAAAGGATTCCTTCCTGAAACAGGATACACAGATCCGCATCACCAATGACAATTCCGGCGACATCCCCACGGGCGTGCTCACCACAGTGGCAGGCTCTGCGGGCATTGCGGCGATCGGCTTGGCCGGGATCGCAGCCGGCGTGCTCTTCCTGAGAAAGAAGCACGGCGAGGACGAGTGAGACCTTGCAGAGGTTCTGGAAAGCGCTCAATGCGCTGTATGCCTGGTGCGTCATCCTTGCATTCGGCATCGTGACGCTGGTCGGCGTGTGGCAGATGTATGACAACTACTATCTGTTCAGCCACGCGATCGACTCCGGTATCACCAGATACAAGCCGGTGCCGGGGCAGGAGGCTGCGGAGCCATCGCCCATCACAGATGAGATGGTGGCGTGGATCACACTCGACGGCACAGGCGTTGACTTCCCTGTGATGCAGGGAGAGGACAATTACGAATTCCTGAATAAGGATCCCTACGGGGACTACTCCCTTTCGGGAAGCGTTTTTCTGGACTGCCGCTCCAGCCCGGATTTCACGGATGATTTCTCCATGATCTACGGACATCACATGGACTACGGCAGGCTGTTCGGGGCGCTGGATGCGTACCTTGACGAGGACTATTTCCGGGAACACACCGCCGGAACGCTGACGATCGGCAGAAATGCCGAGCAGGCCAGGGGGCTCCGGGTATTCGCCGTCATGCGGACGAATGCCAGAGAGAAGATCCTGTTCGATCTGGAGCAGGAGAACGTGCGGCAGTTTATCCATGACCAAGCCGAGCTCCTCTCAGAGGAGTCGGGGGAGCGGATCATCGCGCTTTCGACCTGTGCAGATTCCGATCTGCTCGCCAGAGTCGTGGTGTTCTGCTATATCACAGAAGATGAGACCAACCAACCGGGCGCGGGGCGCCCATGATCAACAGATTCCTTTTCCAATGGGGGAACAGTGAGGAGGAAGAGTATGGCTAACCACAAGAGAAAACGCATTGTCAGTGCATTCTGCGCAGTTGCAATGCTTTTTTCTGCAACAGGGAACTGGCTGCTTCCTTTGCAGGGTATTGCAGAGGATATGACCGAGACCGGCAGCACGGAGACAGCGGCAGAAACAGAAGCAGCGACCGATCCGGACAAGGATCTCTGCTGCCAGAGCTTTGCCCTGCATCCGAACGGCGAGAATGCCGAGCAGACTGTCAGCCTTGAGGGTCTGATGCCGGAGGGCGCCTCCGCGGAGGCAGTGGACGTTTCGGACAACTATCCGGGCGTTGTGGCATACGACATCACCATCACGAACGGCAATGACGAGTTCCAGCCGGTCGCAGAGGCACCGATCTTCGTGGAAATCGCGGATCCCGGTATCAGCGACGAGGATCGCATCGAGGTATGGCATATCCTCGACAGCGGCGAGCACGAGGTCATCACCGATTTTGCGCTCGAGGACGGAAAGATCAGCTTCTTTGCGGCAGGATTCAGCGTCTATGCTGTTGTGGCTGAGGCAGACGTGATCTCGCAGTATGATCCGGTCAACGACTACCATAGTGTCCGTTCGATCGACGAGCTGGCCAATTACGGTGAGGACAGCGATGGTCTCTATATCGGCCAGAAGGACGGCTTCTACCTGACCAAGAACGTCATGCAGAATTCGGATACCGATACAAGTACGGGTATCCAGAAGACCAAGATCGGCACGAACAAGGGCTCCGATATCAAAAAAGCGATCGAGCTCGGTGCAGTCCCCTATTATTTTGAGAAGGTAAGCGGCAAGAGCAATCAGTTCTATGTGTTCTGCTATGAGGATAACGAGAACAAGACCGGCAAGCTGTATGTGACCGAAAACGAGCAGGGTCTGGATCTGACCGGCAATGCCGATGCGAAGGTCGCTTTTACGGTCAGCACTTCCGGCGACACCTTCAAGCTGAGAAGTGTCTCCACCAAGAACTACTGGTACATGATCGGCAACTACGCCGGCAATATCATCGGCACTTATAAGAACGGCCATGACTTCAAGATGTGGTATCATGTGGAGGATAAGGATGACACCTATCACCTCGATGGCGTGGAGCACGGCCTGATGCATTACATCGGCGGCACTGCCTGCGATGCGCTGATGGCAAAGAACGATGCGAATGCACAGGAAATGATGTGCGTTTATGCGCGTCTGGCATCCGGCAACACCACACTGTATGTCACAGAGAATGTGGACATCGACGTATGGAAGTTCCACAGCATAGAGCGCGATCAGTACAAGATCTCCTCTACGGTAGGCGGCGAGACCAAGTACCTCAAGGCTGACGGCAATTCCCTCGTACTGGCCGATGAGGCTGCGGCGACCTCCTTCAAGGTCGTTCCAGGTACCAACAACACGATCAAGCTGACTGCCGATGACAAGACCGTGTATTATGACGGCGATACCAAGAGCTTCCGGTTGGGTACACCGACCACACCGGCCAGCCAGTGGCTCACCTTTGCGGAGCAGTCTGAGCTGCTGCCTTCCGATTATGTGACCTATTCTGCCGAGAAGGTCAGCATCTCTTCTGTACAGAACGAGGAAGCGGTCATCGTATACACCCGTGTATGGAACGAAACGAAGAAGACTTACGAGTTCTATGCAGTAGATCATGACGGCACGCTGTACCCCTGCTATGAGCGCGGCGATGACATCATGTGGATGGGCAGCGAGATCAACACGCTTCTGTGGCAGTTCACAGAGCACACCTATGACGATGGTACTGCCAACCGCTACTATGATCTTTACAACCTCTATTCCAAGAAATACATTGCCCCCCAGATCAAGATCAACCAGGTGCTTTCCGATGATCCGATCGGACTGAATATGCCCGGTCGTCGCAACGGCGAGTTCTATTCCACGTTTCTTGCATGGGATAATCCGCAGTATGCCTTCGCCAGCCTGAAGGTAGAGGATGGCAAGGTCGTGCCGGCTTACCGTTCGGAGGCACAGACATTCTACTTCGCGAAGGTCGATACCGCTGTATCGACGCTGACAAAGGTCGAGACCATCGACAACAGCCTGTACGGCATCAAGATGAAGATGGTCGATTTCCCTGACCGTGCCTACCAGCTTTCCTATATCGGATCCGATAACTATGACAACACGATCCAGCAGGGTCTGCTGACCACGGATCTGGATGAAAACGGCTATCCGGTAGCTGTCAATGGCGATAAGCATTCTCTTTCTGAGCTGTTTGCCGATGCAAAGAATGTCAACCACCTCTTCATCAAGAGCACCTACGAAGCGAGCGGCTATTTCGAGTTCGACAGCTGCCAGAACTTCGCAACGCTCCTTGATTCCAACAATGACGGTAACTTTACAGTTTACAAGGAGCTGGGTACGTCCGACAAGATCGACCGTTCGACACTGAAGCACGGCCAGTTCCTCCCGTACAACACCATCAAGCCCGGCGAGTTCGCAACGGTGAACAACCCGCTGAACCTCTACAGCGCACTGGCGATCTATAACGATAATTCCGCTGGTAAGCTGCCGGAGGAAGACCCCCGGAAATATGAAAAGCTGTATACCGTAGGCCCCGACCCCAACTATTATAATGGTATGGAGGTCAGCGCGAAGTTCGTCCAGACCTGGAACGGCTGTGACGAGTGGGGTCACGACATGATCTTCGAGTTCACCGGTGACGATGACTTCTGGCTGTATGTGGACGGCGAGCTTGTGATCGACCTGGGCGGTGTTCACTCCGCTCTGGCCGGCAACATCAACTTCCGTACCGGCGAGGTCTTTGTCAACGGCGAAACGAGCAATCTCCGCGATGTATTCAAGAGCAATTATATGGATCGGCATCGCGATGCCACGGAGACCGAGATCCATGACTTCCTGGCGCAGTATTTTGACGAGGTAGACGGCCAGTTTACGACCGTATTCAAGCCCTACTCTGCCCACACCATGCGGATCTTCTACATGGAGCGTGGTGCGAGTGCCTCCAACCTCCACATGCGCTTTAACCTGAGCTACGCTTCCGAAGATCATGTCATCCTGACGAAGCAGGTAACAGGTACCGAGAACATCGACTTTGATCGTGTGGAGTATCCGTACCAGATCTACTACAGAACCGATGAGAACGACCCGGTGGGTCTGCGGATGTCCCCCAAGACCGACGATGGTGAGGTGCTTTACCAGAACTCCATCCAGAAGGTGACATTCTCCGAGTCCCATACGCCGCTTGGCAGCGACAAGGAATTCAAGGATGTGTATTACATCGCACCCAAAAAGCGCGTCGAGCTCCATTTCCCGCCGAGCGCCAAGCAGTACAGGATCGTGGAGTGTGGTGTGGATTCTGAGGTCTATGATGTAGTCAAGGTCAATGACCACGAGATCGCAGGCGAGGAAATTGAGGATTCTACCCATAAGACGTACGATTCCGGCTGGCTGGATGTCAATGAAGTTCGGAACATCACCTATGACAACCATGTCAAGGATGGCGGCCTCCTGTCGCTCCGGATCCAGAAGCTTCTGTATGATGAAAAACATGATCTTGTGCCTGATCGCACGAAGGATCCGACAGTCTTCAACTTCCGTCTGTACCTGTCGAATGGTGTATCAGACAACCTGGAAGAAGTAGCGATCGGTAATTATCACGTCAGAGATGAGCACAACCACCTGTGCTGGTGGGATTCCGATCTGGAAACGTTCGTTCCCTCCGATAAGACCAGCTTAGACGGTATGACGGACGCAGAGAAGGATCGCTTCACCTTCCCCACCTCGGAACACGGTTCCATCTCCATGATCCCGGTGAACTATATCGTAGAGGTACCGAATCTCCCGGTAGGCACCAAGTTCAAGGTAGTAGAAACCGGTATTCCGGTTGGCTACAAGCTGATCGGCTATGAGCGTGAAGGCGGCTCCTATATCGAAGACGGCAGTGCCAACTGCGGTTGGATCAAGCCGGATGTCCATGCCGATATGAAGGTCAAGAACCAGCGCGGCTGCGAGATCGAGGTCAACAAGATCTGGACAGACGAGAAGTACATGGAGGTCTACGACACGATCTATACAGCGATCTACCTCGACGGTGAGCTGCTTAAGGACACTGTCAGACCGCTGGAGTACCCGGAAGTCACTGTCCGCTACTACTTTGATGCGCTCGAGCCGGGCAAGACGCTCGATGATTATCAGGTCTATGAAGTGGTACCCACCGTCGGCGAGGACGGCGTCACCACCTACACCAAGGTGGAGGACAATGACCAGACCAAGGTCATGGCCAGATCGAAGTACACCACGACTCCCATAGGTCTGAGCGAATACACCTACAACGTCACCTATGACCGCGGCATCGCGCACACCTCCACAGACACCCTGTCCGGAAAGAGCAACATCCGCATTGATACCATCACCAACACCCGTACCGACGGCATCGTGCTGACACTGTATGATATGCATACCGGTTTGCCGCTGGCCAACGGTGAATTCGTCCTCACAAAGGGCGAGGAAACGATCGACACCTACATCTCTGACAGCACCGGCCGGATCGTGCTCCTGTACGATTTCGAGCGGAATGTAGACTACACCCTGACAGAGACTGCGCCGCCGTCCGGCTATATCGGACTGCCGCATCCCTCCGTGTTCAACATCAAGAACGACAACAGCATCACGATCACCGGCAACGAGGATCCGACCCTTCCCAACGGCAAGGTCTGGGAAAAGGCATATAAGTCCTCCAATCCGGGCGATGCGATCGTGGCCTATGTGGATGTCTTCAACAAGAAGTACGATCTGAGTGCCATCAAGGTCGATATGGAGAATGATGCCAAGAAGCTGGCAGGTGCGCACTTTGCGCTGTACCGTCAGGCAGACAGCATCGGCGGCCTGGTGAAGGATCCCACCCCGATCCAGGGTTATGCGGATCTGGAGACAAACAATAAGGGCGTGATCCCGGGCATCGACAACACGCTGGCTCCCGGCACCTACTTCCTGGCGGAGTTCCAGGCACCGAAGCGCTATGAGCTGCTCGAGGGCGATGTGATCTTCAACATCTCGTCCACCGGCGGTGTGACGCTCATTCAGGCTCCCGAGGGTACGACGCTCAACACAACGCCAGGTGATATGAACACCTACGAGCTTGTTATCCGCGACAAGAAGGACGGTGAGCACATCGTTCTGACCGGTTTGACCGGCACGCAGAGCACCGCGCTCCTGCTGATCGTGCTCCC
>JAGADP010000033.1 GCA_017828885.1 Oscillospiraceae bacterium
GGAGCCCAACTTCCTGATGGGCGATGCGAACCGTGATGCCTCGGTGGATGCGTCTGATGCGGCCTTGATTTTGACGGCCTCTGCCAATGCAGGTGCAGGCTCTGACAGCGCAGAGAGCTTTATACTGTCCGAGGGAGGCACTTCCTTCCCGGATTCCGAAGAGGCGCTCGTCTTTTCGGATGTCAATGAGGACGGCAGGATCAACGCCTCCGATGCAGCGTCCATTCTGGTCTACAGTGCGGCGATCGGTGCTGGCTCGGATCCGTTGCCGTTGGGGACACATACGTACTATGCAGATGAGAACGGGTATCTGCAAAAGGGCTTTTTCGAGGAGCCCTCGACCGGAAAGAAACTCTATGCCGCTGAGGATCACAGTCTCCGGTACGGCAGAGTGCCGGTCGATGAAAGGCTCTACTACATTGACCCGGAGGAAGGCCTGCTTCCGGAGGGATGGCATTCCGTCAATGACGATATTTGTCTTGTACAGTCGGACGGCAGCCTGACCTGTCAGACCTGGACGGAATATGAGGGCAAAGAGGTCTACCTGAACGACAGCGGCTTCATCGCCCACGGCCTGACGACTGTCGGCGAAGCAGTCTATTGCTTCGATGCGGACGGCGTCAAGATCATAGGCTGGTCGGATGTCAATGACTGCCGGTATTTCTTCGACGAGAACGGCATCATGCAGACCGGTTGGCTGCATCTCGAGGAGCAGGATTATTTCCTCGGAAATGACGGCGCTCTCCTGAAAGGCATGCAGACGATCGAAGACAGCACCTATTATTTCAGCCCGGAGGACGGTGCTATGACCCGTGGCTGGCTGAATGAGGATGGCGTAAAGCGCTATTTTGACGAGGAAGGCAAACAGCAGCTTGGCTGGCTCGAACAGGACGGCAAGCGCTACTACCTGACACGGAAAGGCGCTGCAATCGGTCTTGCCAAAGCAGAAGGAAAGCTCTGCTTCTTCGATGAAGATGGCGTGCAGCAGACCGGCTGGCAGACCGTAAATGAGAGCCTGCGCTATTTTGACCCGGAGACCGGCGCGATGCAGACCGGATGGGTCGATACGGAGCAGGGGAGAGGGTATCTCGGCGATGACGGCATTGCCCGCACCGGCTGGCAGGACATCGGCGAGAAGCGCTACTATTTCTCCGAATCCGGTATTATGGCCACGAACCAGACGGTGGACGGCGTTCTGCTCGGACGCGGCGGTACGGAAGTCTCCGAGCTCCTCTTCAAGAATCAGCAGCGTGCACAGGAAGCCTTTGACAAGTACGGGACGTCCATTGATGGTCTCTACAAATATCTCCGTGACACGAACCGCTACAAGAAGACCGAGACCACCAAGACCCTTGAAGAGATCGAGCAGAACGGCTGGCTGTATTACGTCGATTATGCCATGACCCATCGCTATGGCGTCTGCTATTACATGGCGGCGAAGATGGACTTCATGCTCCAGGAGGCCGGCTATGAATGCCGCATCGTCCATTCGACGCACGGTACGGGTGATCACTACTGGAACCAGGTCAATGTGGACGGAACATGGGTCAATTATGATCTGACAAATAACTTATACGCCAAGACCTGGGATCAGATGGTCGCTTACGGCAGCTACAGGCTGATCGGCTATGTGACACCGGTGTATCAATAAGGAGGATACCGTTTTGAAGAAGAACAGAGTAGTATGCAGCGTACTGGCGCTTGCATTGATGTTACAGGTCAGCGCATGCGGCAAGCAGAAGGAAGTGACCGGTGAGCCTGAGCCGACGGCTGCTGCCACCGAGCAAGAGACTGCTGAAGAGACGACCGAGGAGACTGCCGCCACCGAAACGACGGAAACGACCGAGGCTGACACGACCGAAGCAATCGCTTCGACCGAAGAGGGCACAACGGAAACGACGGAGGCCGCCTCCGAAGCCGATAGCGCTGATGCTACGGAAAAGCCGCAGGACAACGGCTCCAAGGCAGACAACTCCCCGCAGGAGCAGAAGCAGGAAGAGACCCAGCCTGCCCAGCAGCGCACAGAGGATGAGCTCCAGTTCAGCTACAACAATGCGACTGTCCGTCTCGGCGACAATGCCAAGGGCTTTGTGGATGCCGCAGCGCCTGACTATGAGGAAGCAGCCCCGAGCTGCTATGGCGACGGTGAAGACATCAACTACCACTACCCGGATTTCACGCTCTTTGTATGGAATTCCAATGACAGCTATCTGCTCTACGGCATCGACATCACCGGCGGCAGCACGGAGTCTTCCCGTGGCATTCACGTTGGCTCCTCCAAGGATGATGTGATCGCGGCTTATGGCACGAACTATTCCGAGGACGGATCCGACATCGTCTATACCTATGGTGACTGCAACCTGCGGTTCACGATCAAGGACGGTTCCGTGACCTATATCAGCTACAATAAGGAAATCTAAGCTATGGTATTCAGTAGCACTGCTTTTCTGTTTGTCTTTTTCCCGGCAGTTTTTCTGCTGTACTGCATCATCCCGGAGCGCCACGTCCGGAACGGGCTGCTGATCGTAGCAAGCCTGGTGTTCTATGCCTTCGGGGAGCCGTTTGTGGTGTTCCTGATGGTGCTTTCGATCTTCATCAATTACCTGCTTGGCCTGATGATGAACGGCGCGGCTCCGCTTCGGAAAACGTCATTGGTTCTTGCAGTCATTTGGAATCTCGGATTGCTCGGCGTATACAAATACGCCGGGTTTTTCATAGAAACACTGAATGTTCTCCCATTCGTCGATTTTCCGGTGCCGCAGATCGACCTGCCGATCGGCATTTCCTTCTTCACGTTCCAGGCGCTCTCCTATGTGATCGACGTCTACCGGGGCGATATTTCCGTGCAGAAGAATCCGGCAAGGCTGCTCCTGTACATCACCTTCTTCCCGCAGCTCATCGCAGGTCCCATCGTCAAGTATCACGACATTGAGGATCAGCTTGCCGAACGCCCGATGATCCCCGAACAGGTCGCGCAGGGCATCCGGCGCTTTGTGATCGGACTTGCCAAAAAGCTCCTGATCGCCGATACCGTGAGCACCGTGGCAGATGCAGCCTATGCGCTCCCGGATGACAGACTGATCTGCCCGATGGCATGGCTGGGCGCAATTTGCTACACGCTCCAGATCTACTACGATTTCAGCGGCTACAGCGATATGGCCATCGGCCTCGGCAAAGTGTTCGGCTTCACCATCAAGGAGAATTTCAACTATCCCTACTGCTCCGCCAGCATCACGGAATTCTGGCGGCGGTGGCATATCTCCGTTTCGACCTGGTTCAAGGAATACCTATATTTCCCACTCGGAGGCAACCGCAAGGGGAAAGGCCGCACGATCCTGAACAAGTGGATCGTCTTTTTCTGCACAGGCTTGTGGCACGGCGCCGCTATGACCTTTGTGGTGTGGGGACTGCTGAACGGCGCCTTTCTGATGCTCGAAAGCTGTGGCATCATCCCTGTGAAGAAGATGCAAGAGAAAAAGCCTCTGCGTCTGCTGAGCCATCTCTACGCTATGGCGGCGGTGGTGCTATGCTTTACCGTATTCCGCGCCGACGGGATGCATCAGGCACTGCATTTCTGGCGCACCATGTTCGGCTTTGGTATCGCCGATCCGGCACAGCGGCAGCTCACCCTGAGCCTGCTCATGCAGCAGCTTGACTCGATCATGCTGCTTGCTGCGGTCATCGGCATCGTGCTTGCCCTGCCCGTGAAGCCGTGGCTCGAAGAGCGCCTTGCATCTGGCAGCCAGAAGCTCCGCATGGGCGC
Source organism: Oscillospiraceae bacterium (assembly GCA_017828885.1). Lineage (GTDB taxonomy): Bacteria > Bacillota > Clostridia > Oscillospirales > Ruminococcaceae > UBA3855. The sequence continues at coordinate 3,764 of JAGADP010000033.1, forward strand.
GAATATTGCCGGATACGCCGGTTCCGTGCTGTTGCTTGCGCTCTGCCTGCTGCAACTCTCGTCCGGTGCCTACAGCCCGTTCATCTATCTGCAATTCTGAGGAGGTGCGTCATGGGAAAGAAAACAAAGATCGCAAGCCTCCTGTACTGCGGCCTGATGGTCGCCGCCTGTGCGCTCCCCGGGCTGCTGCTCCTGCGACCGGCCGAGGATACCGGCGCTGAGAACAGACAGCTTGCCGCATTCCCGTCGTTCCTCACGGAGGACGGCAGCTTCAACCGGGACTTTGGCGATCAGTTTCAGGCATACGTCTCCGATCATTTCGGCTTCCGGCAGCAGCTCGTGACTGCCAACAGCAACTTGCGCTATCATGCCTTCGGGATGTCTGCCGAGGAGAATGTCATCGTCGGCAAAAACGGCTGGCTCTACTACACGCCGACCGTCAAGGACTATATCCACGACCCGACCGTCTCGGATCTGGGCATTTGCAACATTATCCACAATCTCGAAATGATGCAGGACTATGCCGCATCGCAGGGCGCAGGCTTCACGGTGCTTGTCGTACCGAACAAGAACACGATCTATCCGGCGCAGATGCCCTCCCGCTATGTGCAGACGGACAATGCCAACAATCTCGAACGCCTGACGGAAGCAGTGCAGAGCACCGATCTTCACTGGTGTCCTGCCGAAACTGCCCTGCGCGATGCTTCTGCTTCACAGCTACAGTACCATAAAACGGACACACATTGGAACAATGCCGGTGCGCTGACAGGCTACCGGGCGCTGCTGGACACGATGGACCACCCTGGCGATCGTTATACCGATACGCCCTATCATACCGAAAACATCTGGGAGGGCGACCTGCAAAAGATGGTGTTCCCGGAGTCGGAAGCACTTGACGAGCAGGTAGTCTATGACATCGGCTTCACCTACCAGTATCAGGGGCGCTATAAAGACAGTGACGACATCACCATCAATACCCGGTGTAGCACCGGTGACGGCAGTCTCCTGATGTTCCGGGATTCCTTCGGCGCAGCGATCATCCCCTATCTGTCGGAGAGTTTCCAGACTGCCCGCTATTCCCGCGCTCGCCCGAACCCGCTGTTTCAGGCGGAGGGCGGCCAGTTTAATGAGGTCGTGCTGGAAATTGTGGAGCGGAATATCGATTGGCTGCAAAAGGAAGCCCCGCTGCATGCTGCCCCGGAAGTCGCTGCCCCTACGGCAGATGGTACCTGTGTGGCTACGCTTTATACCGAACAGAACGGCAATTGGCTGCATCTTTACGGTACAGCGGAGCTGCCCATGGATACAAAAACAGCGCCACACTACTATGTGACGCTGCAATTACCGGATGGGGAACGCACCTATCTGGCGTATAATTGCTATGAAGCGGATCTCCTCGGGGATGACACAGTGCGGGACAACGGCTTTTCGCTCTATCTCCCCGCCGAAACGGTCGGCACTGAACCGATATCCGTGACGCTGACAGTGGAAACGGAGCAAACCGTGCAGTCCTGCGACCTCGGTACCGTTCAGGCGGAGTAACTACAGCGCCTTCTCGAAATACACCATATCCACAAGCTGCCGTCCGGCTTCAAAGATCGGGTGGTCATAGTGCTCCGTGAAGAAACCCTTCACCCGGTAGACCTCCCGGAACCCGCATTTCTCATAGAACGGCACCGTCAGCGGACTGTCACCGGTACCAACACGCAGTGTGCGGAAGCGACCTCTGTAGCGCTCCTCCATCAGCCGGATCATCTGCTTTCCATAGCCGTGATGCTGGCAGTCCGGCGAAACGGCCAGATTCTTGATCTCGAGGACGCCCTCGCCCTCGTCCGTGACAACGCACACCGCCCGAACATCACCGTCAGAGAGTACGTACATCGTGCCGCGTTCCAGATAGCGGTCGATCATGCTTTCCTGCTCATCGGCAAGGAGCAGCAGATCGAGGTAGTCTTTTTTATCATGCGTAATTTCAAGCAGCTCCAATGCGATCACCCTATCTGAATGCTTTCAGGATCCTTTGCAGCTCCTGCAATTCAGCAGGGGAGGGGGAGTATTCTCCGTAGCGGATCCGGTAGTATAATTCCGTCATATGTTTCGTCAGCGCAGGATCCGGGATGCCGCCAGCCGCCTCTAAAATGCGGGCGGGCACTGCACTTCCGGGGAATTCTGCGCCTCTTTTTTTGATCTCGAGTAGCCATACGGCATAGCCTGCGCGGTATTTTTCTCGCGGCTCTTTGGCATGCCTGTACCGTCGGCGCGCCTCTTTCAACGGATCACGGGCACGTCTCAGGCTCACCGGACGCGCATCGATCAGCTCCACATTGTCTGTGTATTCTGGATGCTCCTCTGGTACAGGCTCCGGAACTTTAAGAGAGATCAGGTGCCGCAGCGCATGCATCGCACCGCTGACGATCTGCCGGAGGAAATCCAGAAATTCCCGCCGGAACCGCCACAGCAATATCACGACTGCCAGCAGGACGATGCCTTCGATCACATATCCGATCCACATGGATCCGCCCTGCACAGTGCCGGACTCCTGCTCCTGGTTTTCCTCGAGCTTGTATACCTCGCCCTGCAGCATCAGCGCTGTCACATAGCGGGCAAGTTTTTTGAGATAGTCGATCAGAGCAGCACCGACCTTGAAGAGCAACTCCAACAGTGCCTGTCCGCCGAATATCAGTGCGCTGCTCACGGTCAGAAAGCCGCTGATGAGCAGCGTATTATAGCCATAGAAGCAGCCGGGAACATCTCTGCCCTCCGTCGTCTTGTGCAGTCGTAGAAAGCTGTGCATGGCGGTAAAGGCTGCGGTCGTGCCGCTGAACATGCAGAAGGCGGGGATAGTCAGCGGTGTGCTGCCCTGTAGTTTGCATAGGAGTATGCCGACGAACCACGCCGCCGCCATCAAAATGAAGGCATACGCAGAGAGTAGCTGTTCCGGTGGAAACTTAAAGACTTCCCATGCGATGAGGTACACTGCCGCAGCAATGACGCCGCAGACGATCGCACCGGCCATTGTCAGAAAGCTATGCGCCGCAAACCAGACGCCGACGCCGATCAGCGCCGCTCCCCCTCTTGCCAGGATCCCGGCAAGCAGCAAGGAGCGTCGTTCAAGCGGGAACCCGTATCGCCGATGCAGCCACGCAACGCAGCCAAGCCCAAGACTGCCGCCCGTCAGGGCGAATGCAGCCCACCACGGCCATCCGACCCACGTACCGAACCAGTACCAGAGCGGAAACGCGCCAAGCAGCACACAAAGTCCGGCGGCAAGCTGCAAAAATGTGTTTCGGTTCACAGTCTGCCTCCTTTCTATGCGGTGATGACCTCAGCGCCGGGGCATCGTTCACAGATGCGCCGCACATCCTCGCTCTCATAGGGGGCAAGGATGATCACATGCGTATCCGGCGGTATCTCCACGGCGTTGCTCAGCGGCTCCTCCGGCAGGATATCCAGCGCCGCAAGGTTCTGCAATAGCTGATGATAATACCCCGGCGAACATCCCGGCAGCGTCGCCAGCCGGTCGCCGTGAACGGTGCAGTTGCTCTGCACGGAGAAGACCTCGCCACGCTCCGTCAGCAGCCGGAACAGTCCCGCTGCCATGCGTATGGTGCGCTCGGCGGTCTCCTCGCTGGCAAAACGCCTACCGAATTCCTCGATCTGCGCCGTAAAGCATACACAGATACGCCGTTCCTGCACATGCTCTTCCGTCCGCACCATGAGCTGTCTCGTGCGAGCGCTCGTTTTCCAGTCCATGCGGCGCAGCGCCTCTCTGCCGGTGTACGGGCGTGTGCCGCTGACCGTCACAGGATCGGTCAGCAGGCTGCGCGGCACGATCAGCTCCCCGAAGGCGATGCGCCTGGACAGCTCGCCGAGCTCCACTTCCTCACAGGCCGGCAACACCGTGAGCGCCTCGCCAAGATCGTCCGCCGGTGCAGATAGCCTTGCCGTGCCAAGCAGATCGGAGGTCATGAGACGCACGCTCTCCACGAGAAACTCTCCCCGCTGTGTGCAGGTGATATGCCAGCGCCGCTCGATCCGGCTGTATGGCCGCAGATAGAACAGGCTCGACACGAAGCGCGTGTCTCCCGTCACAGCAGAATGCGTACCGGCGAAGTTCAGATGCCGCGGCACAGCGTATTCCGATTTTAACCACGGCAGGGGAAGGAGACCGTTGTTCTCGATCTCCTCGATCAGATCGACCGTATCGCCCTCATCGACTTCCTCCCGGTCAAAATAGCACCGGTAATGGATATGTTTCAGCCCGAAACGGGTGTACAGCACGAGCTGCAACGCATACAGCGCAAAAAACAGCAGCAGACAGCCTAAAAACAGGATCATGATTCCGTCGGGACTTCCGTCTCTTCGATCATGCGGAGCGAAGCCTCATGCTTGAAGTCCATCTTCTGGAGCGAAGCGCCACCCTTCATGATGAGACGGTGCGCCATGACCTCGGCTGCGACCGCCATGATGTCCTCTGGGATGACATAGTCACGCCCCTGCATCGCAGCCCATGCTTTGGCTGTCTTCTGGATGGCCTGCACACCGCGGGTGGACAGCCCGACCTGCACCGTTCTGTCCTTGCGGGTCTTGTTGGCGAGCGCCAGCAGATATTCCAGCATCGCATCCGAGACAAATACCTGCTCACAGGCAGCTCTTGCAGCCATAAGCTGCTCCGGTGTGCAGACAGCCTCCGTGACAGGACGGCTTGCGCCGAGCAGGATCTCCTTCTCCGCATCATGCTCCGGATAGCCTAAATGCAGGCACAGCAGGAAACGGTCAAGCTGCGCCTCAGGCAGGGGATAGGTGCCGGAGGTCTCCACGGGATTCTGCGTCGCGATGACAAAGAACGGCTCGTCTAAGATGTGCGTGTTGCCGTCGATCGTCACCTGATGCTCCTCCATGCATTCGAGCAGCGCCGACTGCGTGCGGGGCGTGGTGCGGTTGATCTCATCGGCAAGCAGAATGTTCGTGAAGACAGCACCAGGTCGGAAGACAAATTCGCCGGTCTTCTGGTCAAAGAAGTAGATACCTGTCACATCAGAAGGCAACAGATCCGGCGTAAACTGGATGCGCCGTGTCGTCAGTCCGAGACTTGCTGCCA
>JAGADP010000034.1 GCA_017828885.1 Oscillospiraceae bacterium
CAAGGCACTGGGCTTCTACAACCGGGAGATCCTCTTCAAGTATCTGTTCTACGGCGTTTCCGGTACGTTTATAGGAATGCTGTTAGGGCTTCTGATGGGGTATCTCTTCATTCAGCGGATCATGCTCTCGACCTACGGACGCTACTATGTGTTCGGCGCAGGAAGATCGGCATTCCGGCTCGACATGACGCTTGTCGTGTTTGCAGCAGGCATCCTTCTGTCCAGCCTGACAGTCTGGAGCGCCTGCTCGAACCTGATGCGCTCCTCTGCGATCAGTCTGATGCAGGGCAAGGTGCCGCAGATCAGCTGGAAGCCCAAGGAGAGCCGCCAGAAAGCGGGCTCGCTGTATCGCCGGCTCGTGTGGCTCAACATGCTCTCGGACAAGCAGCGTGTCGCGGTGACGGTGGTCAGCATTGCCGGCTGCTGTTCGCTTCTCGTGGCGGGCTTTACCATGAAGTACAGCGTGGTGAAAGCGTTGAACCGGCAGTTTGATGAGATCGAGCACTATGCGCTTCGTGTGGAATTCGATCCCGACGCCTCCGCAGATCCGGAGCAGGCCATCCGGGCGCTACTTGCTGACAAAAACGCGCAGTCCCTGGAGATCCGGTATGAGCAGCTGGCGTTCTCTGCTGACGGAAAGCTCACAAACGGTGAACTGGTGTGCGGCGATGCTGCTGCACTGAGCGATTACTATACCATGCATGACATCCGCACGAACGAAGTGCTGACCGCCGGAGACAGCGGCATCTGGATCCATAAGCGCACAGCGGAAAAGAACGGGCTGTCTGCCGGCGATGAGATCACGCTCTATGACGACGCGATGAACCCCTATACGACGCATGTTGCAGGCATTTTCAACATCTTTGCCGGTCGTCAGATGGTGCTCTCCCGGGAGAGCTACCATGAGATATTCGGGGAAGCGGCAACGGACAATGCTTTTCTCATCATCTGTGACGCTGCGGATGCGAAGAGCCTTTGTGAGCAGATCCGCGCCATCGACGGTGTTGATGCGGTGTCGGACATCAACGAGCTGCGGGCGACCTACCAGAGCTTTGCAAGCGTTCTGGACCTGATTGCTCTGCTGTTCATAGCGATCGCCGGACTGATGGCCTATTTCATTCTGCTCAACAGTGTGAACATGTATGTGAACCAGAAGAAGCCGGAGCTGACCGTCATGCGCATCAACGGCTTCACCGTCCGGGAGGTCATAGGCTATGTTTCCTATGAACTGATCCTCTCCACGATCGCCGGCATTGTGCTGGGATGGCTGAGCGGGTCGCTGCTGGGCTATCGTGTGATCCGGCTGCTGGAATCCCCTTATCTGCAATTTGTGCGAACGATCCAATGGGAATCCTGGATCTGGGCGGCGCTGATCACATTGCTGTTCTCTGCGGCGATCAGTTTCCTGGCACTGCGGAAGATACCGCGCCTGAAACTGACAGATGCACTGTAGACCATACGTTTGAAACGACACGGAATCTAAGATACGAGGTGGAGCGAAATGGCTAAACAGAATCGTGCGATCCTGCATGCAACAATGGAGATCATGGAGCAGCTTCTGGAAACAGATGACGTCTATGAGGTGCTTGCTCGAGCGCTGGATATTATCGTAAGTCATGTAAAATGTGAAGCGGCCGTGGTATGGATCGCTGACGGCAAGCAGGAGCGGCTCTATCCGCTGTTTCACCGGGGGCCGTCGGATATTACCGGTGTCAGCGTCAGAAACGGCAGCGGTTCAGAGGGAAAATGCGTCACAGAAGGCGTGACCGTCCTGCTCAACCAGGCGGATCAGGCCGGCAGCGCCGAGGGCTCTGTTTATGACGGCAGTGGTTTCCGGACACGTTCCGTCATGTGTCTGCCGCTGAAGGTACTGAACCGCACCTACGGGTGCTTCCAGATCATCAACAAGATTGACGGAAGCGACTTCGAGGAGCAGGAGCGCGTCCTCTGTGAGCGTCTGGCAGCGATCGCGGCGCTTGCGATCGACGACATGGGCGTGGAGCTGGAGATCCCGGAAAAGAAAAACGTCCTGATCTCCCTGAAGGGCGTGACAAAGGAATTCGCCTCCGATGCCGGCGTTGTCCATGTACTGAATGGCATTGACCTGGACATCTATGAGAACGAGTTCGTCGTTGTCCTCGGAGAATCCGGCTGCGGAAAGAGTACGATGCTCAACATCATCGGCGGCATGGATCAGCTCACCGGCGGGACGCTGCTCATTGAGGGGAATGATTATTCCGCTCCCTCGGAAAAGGATCTGACTGATTACAGAAGGCTCAAGCTGGGCTTCATTTTCCAGTCCTACAACCTGATGCCGAACCTGACAGCGCGCGAGAATCTCCAGTTCATTGCAGAGCTCGTGCCTTCGCCGCTCCCTGTGGATACGGCGCTCGAAAAGGTCGGGATGCTGCACCGGGCAGACAATTATCCGGCGCAGCTTTCGGGCGGTCAGCAGCAGCGCATCGCCATTGCAAGAGCGCTTGTCAAGCAGCCCAAGGTGATTCTGGCCGATGAGCCGACGGCGGCGCTTGACCTGGAAACGAGCCTTGAAGTACTCGGCGCGATCGAAAGCATCGTCCGCAGCAAGACTGCCACAGTCATCATGGTGACGCACAACCCGGAGATCGGCAAGATGGCGGATCGCATCATCCGGATCCGCACCGGAAAGGTCGCCAGCATCAAAACGAATCCGAATCCTGTCCATGCCTCGGAGCTTTCGTGGTAAGGAGCAGGGAAGCACAAGAGAAAGGCTGCGCACCCGTCCGGGTCACGCAGCCTTCTCTGTATATATCATGTAAGATAGGGGGATCACTGTGTCAGTCCCTTTGTCAGGAACTCCGTATACCGTGCAACGATGGTGTCCTTCTTGGCGCGCGGGAGCTTATAGGAGCTGCCGTCAGACAGGATCACATCTGCGCCGCTGATACGGTCGATGTACGCCGGATTGACGAGGAGGCCTCTGCGCACCTCGATAAACTTCTTGCCGAACATCTCTGCTGCATCCGTGAAATTGATATGTACACGGGTGCTCTTTCTGTTCTGCTGGTGGATGATGGTGTAATGCAGGTCGCTTTCGAGCTTGATGACCTTTTCGTGATAGAACACATGGATCTCTTTGCCGACATTCAGCACAACGGGAGGTGTCTCAGGCTTGTTGATCCGCATGTTCACGCGGGCAAATGCCTTGACGATGTCTGCTTCCGAGCAGGGCTTCACAAGATAATCCGCCGCCTGCACCTTGAATGCATCCACCGCATGGTCAAGGCTCGTGGTGACAAAGATGATCTGCGTATCAGGGGAATACTTCCTGACAGCCTGCGCGGTATCCATGCCGCTTTCATTTTTCAGGTAAATATCCTGAAATACAAGAGAATAATACACACCGCTCTTGATGCTCTCGATCAGCTTTGCACCTGAATCGAACCATACCGTTTCCAAATCGTCGGTGATGTCCATCAGTGAGAACCTTATCTTTTCCGCATCCGCCCGAGTGTCATCGCAAATTGCTACCAGCATAAGATACCTCCTTTTGGTTTCATTTTCTCTATTATACCACATTCAATAGAGAAAATCCAGTTCATACACGAATTGTTTGTTTTTTTGCATGATTTTTCAGGATGTACGTCAGGATCATGTCTCCTGCATCCCTTAAGTATAGTATAGCACAAAATGCCACAGAAAACCAGAATGTGCATCAATTGTTTTCAAATTTGCACGAAAAGTTTTTTCTTGACGTGAAATGCGATCTATGATACAATAATAGAAGAGCAGCCACCCAGTGAGGATGGTTGAATTTGGCAGGCAAAGGAGGTCGCTATGACCGAGAATCTCCCTTATCATTTATGGGAATCCATGCTGTACGATGTGCTGCGCACGCTCCCGCATATGCTCCTGGTGCTGTATGCGTTCAGAGGGCATTGGCGGTTCGGTAAAACATTCACCATCGTCATGACGGCGCTCCTCTGGGTGATCGAGATGATACTCCCGCAGATCAGCGATCTGGTTTCTGGTGCCAACAGCACTGTCATCGACATCTCGGAGATCGTCATTTACC
>JAGADP010000035.1 GCA_017828885.1 Oscillospiraceae bacterium
AAGTCTTTGTAGATGGGTTCACCAATCCCATTGAAGCAACCGTCTCTCTGGATGAATACGACACCAAAAAGTCCGTCTGGGCGCAGAAGCCAGCGACCATGATCCGCAAGGTCGCCAAGGCACAGGCACTCCGCGAGGCGTTCCCGGAGGATATGGCGGGTATGTACGAGGCAGAGGAATTCGGCATGGATTACAGCGATATGCCGAGCGCTCCGGTCGATACTTCCGCACCGGCTCCTGAACCGGTCTTTGTGGATGCACAGCCGGTTCAGGATTATCCTGCACCGCCGCCGATGCCGGAACAGCCGTATGAAGACTTTGCAGATATTATGATGGGAGGAAACTGATATGTTCAACCGCATCATCCTCATGGGCAGACTGACCAAAGACCCGGAGCTGCGCACCACGCAGTCCGGCGTACCGATGTGCAGGTTCTCGATCGCCGTAGACCGCAGCTATTCCAAGGGACAGGAAAAGCAGACAGATTTTTTTGACATCACGGCATGGAGAACGACCGCCGAATTTGTCAGCAAGTGGTTCTCCAAGGGCAAGTGCATCCTGATCGAGGGCAAGCTCCAGAACAACAACTACACCGACCAGAACGGCGTGAAGCAGTACCGGAACGCGATCATCGCGGAGAGCGTGGCGTTCTGCGGGGATAAGTCCGGAACGCAGAGCCAGCCCGCAGCGCCCACACAGCAGCCGTACCAGAACCAGTACCAGCAACAGGGCTATGCACAGAATCAGGGATACCAGCAGCAGTATCAGCAGGGCTATACACAGCAGCAGTACCGGCAGCCCCCGCAGAATCAGGGCTATCGTCAGGCACCTCCGCCGCAGAATTATGCTCCTGCACAGAATCAGCCTCCGCAGGGCTATCAGCAGCCCCCGCCGCAGAATATGGGTCAGCCCGGAGATCTCGGTGATTTTGAGATCCTCATTGATGACGGCGAAGTACCGTTCTGATGCAGAAAAAAGCGGGAAATTTGCCTTCCAACGTGCAAAAATCCCGCTTTTTTTACCCCTTTGTAGGAGGTGATGCGATGCCCATCCAATTGAACAGGGAAGCTGTTTTACAGCGTGACCTTCGTGATATCCGCTGGTTTGCGGAAACGCTGGGCGACCTGCTGTATGCGCCGGGCATGACGCAGACGGCGCTGGAGGAGAACCTGACCACGCTGCGGGAGTGCTTCAGGGAGAAGAACATCGACGGGGTGTTTGTCGAGTATTTCACCCGCATGGCTGAGACGCTCCAAAGCAGTGAGAGCTATGCGGAGACCGGTCTGATCCTGCGGCTGCCGTACACCAAGGACGACTTCCTGTACACCGATGCACCATACAAGGAGATCGCCGGGCAGAAGACCGCTTTTGCACGCGGACAGGTGACGCAGCAGCTTGCGGAGATCGCTAAAAAGCTCGGTGTGACGGGCTTCAAGCAGCTTTGCGCACAGTATGACCGTGGCATGGAAACACAGGTCGCAGAGGGCAGACACCTTGCCTTCCCGCTGGCAAATACGGATGAAAAAGTCATCCTTGACCCGGGGGAATGGCATATCGACAGCACCGGCATCTACAAGATCATCGGCTTGCGGGAGGAATACGCCTGCACGCATCCCATCGCGCCGGTAAAGCGTCTTACAAACATTGACACAGGCATGGAAAAGCTCATGATCGCTTACGAGCGCGGCGGCAGGATCCGGTATCTGATACGTGATAAACAGGCATTATTTGATTCCAAGAAGATCATTGAATTGTCGGCGGTCGGCATTGCTGTCACATCGAAAACCGCCGGGAATCTGGCACAATTCTTATGTGAGGTAGAAGATATGAATTATGAAGCAATCCCGGAGCAGGACAGTGTCGGGCGTTTAGGTTGGTTACAGGACGGGCGCTTTTCTCCCTATGTGCAGGATCTGGCGTTTGACGGCGATGCAGCTTACGGCACGATCTTCCGGGCCATCCGGGAGCAGGGCGATTTCGAGCAGTGGAGGGAATGCGCTATCAAATGCCGATCGGAGAGCATCACGGCGCAGATCATGCTGGCGGCATCATTCGCATCCGTACTAATCAAAAAGCTGGGCTGCTTGCCATTCTTCGTGCATCTCTGGGGTGTGGATTCCGGCACGGGCAAGACAGTCGGGCTGATGCTGGCAGCGTCGGTGTGGGGGGATCCCGAGCTGGGGCAGTATCCGCAGACCTTCAACGCCACGACCGTCGGCCACGAAAAGACGGCTGCTTTCCTCGGCAACATCCCGATGTGCATCGACGAGCTTCAGCTCTCCAAGGACAGCCACGGGCACAGCCGGTTTGACGTGTATCAGCTTGCACAGGGCGTGGGGCGCACACGTGGCAACAAGGCGGGCGGTATCGACAGCACGCCCACATGGTCGCTCTGCATCCTGACGACCGGGGAGTCTCCCATCGTGCAGGCCAATGCCGGAGCAGGCGCGGTCAACCGTGTCATCGACATCGAATGCAAGGCTGACGAGGCCGTCATCCGGGACGGCGCGGCGGTCTGCAAGATCATCAAATCCAACTTTGGCGGCGCAGGGCGACGCTTTATTGAGGGGCTGACGGATGACCGTCTGGCGCTCGCACAAAAAATGTACGACCTCTATTTTCAACAGCTCTCTGACGGCGAAACGACAGAAAAACAGGCGATGGCCGCGGCGCTGATCCTGACCGCAGATGCACTGGCCGACGAGATCATCTTCCGGACAGGCCGTCACCTGACGGCGGATGTCATCGCGGAGTTCCTGAAAACCAAAACGGCTGTCTCTGCCGGTCAGCGTGGCTATGATTACCTGTGCGACTGGGTGGCGATCAACAGCGCCAAGTTCTCCGGCGAGGGCAGCGGCGACAGCTACGGTCTGATCGAAGGCGATATCGCATATATAAACCGCACCATGTTCCGCAATGCCTGCAAGGAGGGCGGCTTCGACGAGTCGGCGTTGCTGTCCTGGCTGCGGAAGAAGGGACTGATCCAGACGAGGGGACGCGCCTATACAAGGCCGAAAAGGATTGCAGGCGTTCCGGTGGAATGCGTTGTGATGAAGCTGTCACAGCTCGTGCAGGACGAACCCGGCGAGGATGAGCTGCTGTAAAGGTGGAACATGGTGGAACATCGGTGGAACCTGTGTTCCACCAAATTCAGCCCGATATATAGCCGAAAACTATGCAAAAACAAAAATGTGGAACATTTCCCCCATATACATACCACCTGTAGAAAGAAAAAATATGGACGGAGGATTCGAGACCGGATTCAGAAAATAGTTTTTTCTATAGAGCAAATGCGCGAATTTGTTCCACTGTTCCACAATTATCAAGAATCGTCTATATATCGTTGAAAAACCAGTGGAACATGCTGTTACACCACGTTCCACCTGTTCCACCGGAAGGAGTGATGCCAAACGGAACTGAGAAACTATCAGGAAAAGGCCGTGTATGAAGTGGCAATATCATGGCGGCAGGGCTACAAACGTCCCTGTATCGTGCTCCCTTGCGGCGGCGGAAAATCCATCATCACGGCTGAAATGGCAAAGCGAACGGCTGAGCGCGGCGGGCGGGTGCTGTTTCTGGTGCATCGCCGGGAGCTGTGCGAACAGATCGAGCACACGTTCTCAGACTGGGGCGTGGATATGGAGCTGTGTACCATCGGGATGGTACAGACGATCACCAGACGGGTGGACAGGATCGAACCGCCGAAGCTGATTATCACGGACGAGAACCACCATTGCCTTGCCAACAGCTACAAGCGAATTTATCAGGCGTTTCCGGGTGCGTATGGCGTGGGTGTGACGGCAACGCCCATCCGCCTGAACGGCGGCGGTCTGGGTGACGTCAACGACAAGCTCATCATCGGGCCGAGCGTGCGCGAGCTGATCGGGCGGGGATGCCTTGCGGATTTCGATTACTACGCGCCGCAGGTGGCCGATCTGTCCGGGCTCAAACGCAAATCCTCCGGCGACTTCGACCAGACGCAGGCGGCGGACATCCTCATGGATAAGGCCATCTACGGCGATATTCTGAAACATTACCGGAAGCTTGCAGGCGGCGTGAAGGCCATCTGCTACTGCGCGACCATTGAGCATTCCATGGAGATGGCGCAGCGGTTCAGGGATGCAGGTATTCCGGCGGCACACATCGACGGCGAGACCCCCAAGGAGCTCCGGGCGCAGATCGTGCAGGACTTCCGGGAGGGGCGGCTTCTGATTCTCTGCAATGTGGATCTTATCTCGGAGGGCTTCGATGTGCCGGACTGCGGGTGCTGCATTCTGCTCCGACCTACAAAGAGCCTGACGCTGTATATTCAGCAGTCGATGCGCTCAATGCGGTATCAGCCGGGAAAGCGGGCAATTATCATCGACCATGTCGGCAACGTGCACCGGTTCGGACTGCCGGATCAGGAGCGGGAGTGGTCACTCGACCCGAAGCCGCAGAAGTCGCAGGAAAACAAGGTGCATGTTCGGCAGTGTCCGGAATGCTTCTTCACGCACAACACCGCGCCCATCTGTCCGAGCTGCGGGCATATCTACGAGAAAACGCGGGAGGAAATTCTGGAGGAAAAGAAGGAGCAGGAGCTGGCAAGGATCGAGCGGAAGGTTGCTGTGATTGATTCAGCGGAGGAGTGCAGCAGTGCGAAGGAGCTGTTTGCACTGGCAAAGAAGAAGGGCTACAAGCCCGGATGGGCGTATCATCAGGCAAAGGAAAGGGGGTTTTTATAGTGACTGAGACAGATATTCAGAATGCGATACGGGTCGCGGTATCCAAGGACTGCATCATTTTCCGGACGAATGCCGGGAAGCTGTGGCAGGGCAAGGTCGTGTGGTCGAAGGAGTTCCAGCAGAATGTGCTCATCAATCTCCGGCGTGTGGAGGGACTTCCGACGGGCTATTCCGACCTGTCTGGCGTTAGAAAATCGGACGGACGTGCTGTGTTCATTGAAGTCAAGAAGCCGACCGGTGTGGTATCCGAGGAACAGAAGAAATTTATCGCAGCGATGCAGCAGTGTCACGCTGTTGCCGGTGTTGCACGAAGCGTAGAAGATGCCTTGAAGCTGCTGGAGGTGGTAACATGACGGCTGATGAAATCGAGAAGCTCGCCCGTGACAGAAAGCCTCTGCCTGAGCATACGACCTTGCCGGAATCGTGCCTGTATGAGACGCTGGCGGGGCTGTGGGATGCGTACCTGGCGCAGCGTGTGGACAGAGAGAAGGCACATGCATCGAAAATGCGGATTCTGCGGCAGTTTGCAGAGTTCTCGGCGGCATACGACAAGTACTGTGAGACCTTCCGGGAGCAGCAGAACAACATCCGGAAGATCGGCACTTTGCGGACATCTATCACCCGTGCAGAGGACGAACGGGAAAGGCTTCGGCTGTGTATTCTGGCGATCGGGGCGATGACCGGGGATCGGGTGTTTGAGAAAACGGAGTTGAAAAGA